>NZ_CAUVXP010000001.1:112774-116874 GCF_963555955.1 Protofrankia sp. Cas3 | reverse complement strand
GGCGCGGCGCGCGGGCGCCACACCGGGCGCCACACCGGGCGCCACACCGGGCGGCCTACCCGGCGGCCCGCCGGCCGGGCCCGGTGATGCGGCCCTGCCCGACCTGTCCGCCCTGATGCGTGGCAGCGGTTTGCCACCGGGGGGGCCACCGCCCGGGCGGGGTCGCGGCAGACAGCGTTGACATGTTCCGGGCAGTGCCCACCGGCCCGGGGGCGTATCAGCGCTCGCGATCTGGCAAACTATGGGAACGACATGGGTTCCTCACCATCGGCGTCGTCGCGGTGGCCCTCTCCGCCGCTTTGACGCTCCGAAAACCCAGCTGCCGGTGTTCCGCGTCCCCACCGTGGCATTCCAGTGGCTACTGACGTACGTCTGGAGCAGTTCGACAATCGTGGCAACCAAGATCAAACTTCAGCGTCTCGGCAAGATGCGCGAGCCGCACTACCGCATCGTCATCGCGGACGCCCGTACCAAGCGAGACGGACGGGTCATCGAGGCGATCGGGCAGTATCACCCCAAGTCCGACCCGAGCATCATCAAGGTGAACGGCGAACGCGCCGGGTACTGGCTCGGTGTGGGCGCTCAGCCGACCGAGCCAGTGCTCGCGATCCTCAAGGTCACCGGTGACTGGCAGAAGTTCAAGGGTCTGCCGGCGCCACCGCCGATGAAGGTTGCGGCTCCCAAGCCCGACAAGCGGGAGACCTTCCAGGCTGCGGCCCGGGCAGCCGCGGGTCTCGGCGACAAGCCCGCCACCACCCCGAAGAAGGCCAAGAAGGCTACGGACGACGCCCCCGCGGGCGAGCAGCAGCAGAGCGCGCCGGCGGCCGAGCCGTCGACTCCGGCGGGGCAGTAAGTGCTGGAGGCCGCGCTCGAGCATCTTGTCCGGGGCATCGTCGATCATCCCGATGATGTGCGCGTCGACATGCAGTCGGGTCGCCGGGGTCGGACCCTGGAGGTCCGTGTGCATCCCGACGATCTCGGCAAGGTGATCGGGCGCGGCGGGCGGACCGCCCGCGCGCTGCGGACGGTCATGGCCGGTGTGGGAGGTCGGGGTCTGCGTGTCGACGTCGTCGACGTCGACCGGTAGTCGGCGGCCTTCGGGCAGCCCGGCCGATGCGCCGGTCGTCGTCGGTCGGATCGGGCGTCCCCATGGCGTCCGCGGGGACGTGACGATCGACGTCCGGACGGATGTTCCGGACCGACGCTTCGCGCCGGGGTCACGGTTTCACGGCGACACCCCCGCCGCCGGTCCGTTGGTGATCGCCGGGTCGCGTTGGCACGCCGGGCGCCTGCTCGTACGGTTCGAGGGGGTCGATGACCGTAGCGCCGCCGAAGCCCTGCGTGGCCGGATCCTCACCATTGCGCCCGACGCCGTGGGTGCCGCTGCGGACGAGGACGATGACGCCGCGGACGACCTGTGGTGGGACCGCGACCTCGTCGGACTCCAGGTGGTGACCGTGGACGGCGCCGCCGTCGGTGTGGTTGTCGATGTGGTCCACACACCGGCCGGGGAGCTGCTCGCGGTCGGCCGCCCAGACGGGGGGGAGGTACTCGTGCCGTTCGTGCGCGAGTTCGTCCCCAGCGTCGAGGTGTCCGACGGCCGGTGCGTGGTCGACCCGCCGCCAGGCCTGTTCGACCTGGAGTGACCATGCGTGTTGACATAATCACTATTTTTCCCGGGTATCTCAGCCCACTGGAACTGTCGCTGGTCGGCCGGGCGCGTGAGCGGGGCATCCTCGACGTTCATCTGCACGATCTCCGGCAGTGGGCGAGCGACGTGCACCGGACCGTTGACGACGCCCCCTATGGCGGGGGGCCGGGCATGGTGATGCGGCCGGAACCGTGGTGGGCGGCGCTGACCGAGGTGAGCGAATCGGGCGCGGCCGGTGGCCGGCGACCGCGGATCATCGTCCCGACCCCGGTCGGCCGGCCCTTCACCCAGGCCTACGCCGGCGGCTTGGCCGCGCAACCGTGGCTGGTGTTCTGTTGTGGCCGCTATGAGGGAATCGACGCGCGGGTCATTGAGGAGTGGGCCGACGACGAGATCTCGATCGGTGACTACGTGCTGGCCGGGGGAGAGGTCGCCACCCTGGTGATACTGGAGGCGGTCACCCGGCTGTTGCCCGGTGTGGTGGGAAACGCCGAGTCCGTTGCCGACGACTCCTTCGCCGACGGGCTTCTGGAACCACCGGTGTACACCCGCCCACCGGTGTGGCACGACCGCGAGGTGCCCGCGGTGCTGCGCTCCGGTGACCACGGCGCCATCAGCCGGTGGCGCCGGGAGGTGGCTGTGGCGCGGACCGCACACCGCCGGCCGGATCTGTTGGCTGGCACCGACCCGGCTGCCACCGACCCGGCTGGTCGTGTGGCACAGTAGGATGCGGTGTCCGGCCGTCCGCTGCCCCAGTTCGAATGTCTGCTGGGTGGCATCATGATCCAGATGAGTGGATCGTCTTTGGCGGTTGGACCGTAGTCGATTCATCCCCGTCATCCCCGCGAGAAAGCGACTGCCATGCAAACCCTGGACAGCCTCGACGCCGCGTCGCTGAGGACCGACGTCCCGCAGTTCTGGCCGGGCGACACCCTGAAGGTCCACGTCCGTGTCGTCGAGGGCAATCGCCAGCGCATCCAGGTTTTCCAGGGCGTTGTGATCCGCCGGCAGGGCGGTGGCGTTCGCGAGACCTTCACGGTCCGCAAGGTCAGTTTCGGTGTCGGGGTTGAGCGAACCTTTCCGGTTCACAGCCCGGTCGTCTCCAAGATCGAAATCGTGACCAGTGGTGATGTGCGGCGAGCGAAGCTGTACTACCTCCGTGAGTTGCGCGGCAAGGCTGCAAAGATCAAGGAAAAGCGTCGGCCGGCTGGACGCTGAGCTTTGCGTGGAGTGACGCAGCCGTTGGCCATGCGTTGTCGTTTCTACGTCACCGTGTCGTCGCCGGGGCGGACCGTGCGCGTAGGGTGGTCAGCGATCGGTCCCGATCGGATACCACGGTGAAGATCATCAAATTCGGCCGATATCGGCCAACCCATGAGGTGGCGCGGTGAGTGGAGCCGAGCAGAGTCTTCCGGCGCGCTGGGACAATTCTGTTCCGGCCAGTGGCCAGGGATCGCCCGATGACAGCTTGGGGCAACAGGACGGCGTGGAGCAGAAGGACGGCTTCGGGCAGAAGACGGGGCATGACGGCGAAGCCGCTCACGCTGCACATGATCTTGTTCGGCCCGTCGTGGCGAACGGCCGCGGGGAAGAGGCCGTGACGTTGCCGGCCGAGGCATCCGACCCGGTGGTGAGTGCGGAGCCCGTGACCAGTGGTGACGCCCAGGGGGTCGCGACGGATCCGACCGCACCGGCGCCCACCCCACGGCGCGGGCGTCTGGGCCTGGGCCGAGGCCGGGGCAGTCGCGGCGGCAGGGGTTCATTCGCCCGCGAGCTACCCGTCCTCGTGCTGGTGGCATTCCTGCTCGCGCTGGTCATCAAGGCGTTCCTCGTCCAGGCGTTCTGGATCCCGACCGTCTCGATGGAACGGACCCTGCTGGTCAACGACCGGGTTCTGGTCAACAAGCTCGTCTACCGCTTCAGGGACGTCCACCGCGGTGAGATTGTCGTCTTCAACGGCGACGGAACCGGCTTTGAGCGGGCGGAGACCCTGATCGACCCGCCGAGCAACATCGTTTCCCGTGCGGTGCGCTCGGTCCAGGGCGTGCTCGGCCTCGGCGCCCCCAGCGACAAGGACTTCATCAAGCGTGTCATCGGCGTGGGTGGGGACACTGTCGCCTGTTGTGATGCTCAGGGACGGGTGACGGTCAACGACAAGCCACTCGATGAGCCGTACGTCTACGAGAACAGTCCGGCCGGGTCCGGACGCGAATTCGCTCCGGTGAAAGTGCCAGCCGGCGAGCTGTGGGTCATGGGTGACCACCGCAGCGAGTCGTCGGATTCGCGGGTGAACGGGACCATCCCGGAAAGCAAGGTCGTCGGCCGCGCGTTCGTGCGGGTATGGCCCCTGGGTCGGGTGGCATTTCTGTCCCCGCCGAACATTTTCGCCTCCGCCTCCGGTCTGACGGGGGCTGGCGTGGTGGCGTTGGGCGGGGTTGCCGCATCTCGG
>NZ_CAUVXP010000001.1:0-112581 GCF_963555955.1 Protofrankia sp. Cas3 | reverse complement strand
GGAGCCCGGGTGACGACAGGGGCGACGATGATCGCCGTCGGCGGCGACGTCCAACCCGACCGCACGCTGCCGTTCACCCCGGCCAGCGCGACGATCCGACGTGACGGCGGGCTGTGGGGGTACGAGCGTGCGCTCTGGCGCCGGGGGCTCGGTCCCGTTGCCGGGGTTGACGAGGCCGGCCGTGGCGCGTGCGCGGGTCCGCTCGTGGTCGCGGCCGTCATTCTTCCCACGGGTGGATCACGCCGGCTCGGTGCGCTGGCAGACTCCAAACGGCTGTCCGCCCGTCTGCGTGACCAGGTGTTCGAGGGCATACTCGGCGTCGCTCAGGCCTGGGCGACCGTCGTGATCGACGCCTCCGAGATCGACGTGGCGGGTGTACATGTGGCGAACACAACCGGAATGCGTCGCGCGGTGGCCCGGTTGGTTGCGCGGCCCGGATATGTCCTGACCGACGGGTTCGCCGTGGCGGGATTGGGAGTCGGCTCCACCGCAGTGCTCAAGGGGGACCAGGTGGTGGCCTGCGTAGCAGCGGCGTCCGTCATCGCCAAGGTGACCAGGGATCGGATCATGGATGGCTTGCACTCCGGGTATCCCGAGTACGATTTTGCGCAGCACAAGGGGTACGTCACGGCCGCACACGCCGCGGCTCTTGCTGCTTACGGGCCGTGTGAACAGCATCGGATGTCGTATGTCAATGTGGCAGGAGCGTACCGCGAACGACTGTCGCGGCTGGAGGACGTCGTGACACCGACCGGGCTACGCAGCGCGACGGAGGGCGCATGAGCGCCGAAGACCTCGAAAAGTACGAGACCGAGATGGAGCTTCAGCTCTATCGCGAGTACCGCGATGTCGTCGGTCTGTTCTCCTACGTGATCGAGACTGATCGTCGTTTCTACCTGGCGAACGACTACCAGATCGATGTCCGCAACAGCGCCGGCGAGGTCTTCTTCGAACTCACCCTGCGTGATGCGTGGGTGTGGGACATGTTCCGGCCGGCGCGGTTCGTGAAGAACGTCCGTGTCGTCACGTTCAAGGACATCAACGTCGAGGAGCTGACCAAAGCGGAGCTCTGAGGGCCGCTGTGTCCAGCTTCGGGCTGGCTGCGGTCTGGTCTGTGGATGAACGCACGTTGTCCACAGAACGTGATCTTTTCTCGCCAAGGGCTGACCGGTCGACCACTCTGATCTCCACGGGCGCGTCCGTCGCCCGTGGACGGGAGCGGACGATGCGGGTCAAGGATGCGCTCGGGCGGTTCGGGGAGGACACCGCCGTTCGGTATCTGTTGGACGGCGGCATGGAGATTGTCGACCGCAACTGGCGGTGCGCCGCGGGCGAGGTCGACATCGTCGCCCGGGACGGTTCGTGTCTGGTGTTCTGCGAGGTCAAGACCCGCTCCGGGGACCGCTACGGGACGCCGGCTGCGGCCGTGGTCCCCGCCAAGGTTGCGCGGATCCGCCGGGTCGCCGCACAGTGGCTTCATGATCATAACCATGAGCTGGTGGCGTTGCGGTTCGACGTCGTCGAGGTGTATCGCCGCTGGGACCGCCCGATTCGGGTGGAACACCTACGAGGGGCGTTCTGATGCCGCTCGCGCGGGCGTTCAGCGTTGCCATCGTGGGGGTGCACGGGCACCTCGTCGAGGTCGAGGCGGATCTCGCGAACGGGCTGCCGGCCATCACCCTCGTCGGCCTGCCGGACGCGGCGCTGCACGAGGCCAAGGACCGCATCCGCGCCGCGATCGTCAACTCGGGTCAGGCCTGGCCCAACCAGCGGATCACAGTCGGGCTCTTCCCCGCGACCCTGCCGAAGTCCGGTAGCGGGTTCGACGTGGCGATGGCCGCCGCGGTTCTCGGCGCGGCGGCCACAGTTCCGCCGGAGTCGCTTCGCGGTCGGGTGCTGCTCGGAGAACTCGCGCTGGACGGTCGGTTGCGGCCCGTGCGCGGCGTGCTGCCAGCGGTGATGTCCGCGCTCGACGCGGGCATTGACCGCGTCGTCGTTCCCGAGGCCAACGGTGCGGAGGCGGCGTTGGTCCCGGGCGTCGTCGTCGAACCCGTGGCGGATCTCGACTGCCTGGTTCGGCTCTTGCGTGGTGAGTACGCGCCGGATCGACCGCCCAGAATCATCATGGATGCGCCGCCGGCCGCCACGCAGGATGCCGGCGATCTCGCCGACGTGGCGGGCCAGTCCCGCGGGCGCCTGGCGGTCGAGGTGGCGGCCGCCGGCGGCCACCATCTGTTCATGCAAGGTCCACCGGGCAGCGGCAAGACCATGCTGGCGGAGCGGTTGCCAGGCCTGCTGCCCGCGCTCGACACCGAGGCCGCGCTTGAGGTCACCGCCGTGCACTCGGTTGCCGGGTTGCTGCCGGCGCACTGCCCGCTCGTGCTCCGGCCGCCATTTCGCAGCCCGCATCATTCGGCAACGCCAGGTGCACTCGTCGGTGCCGGTTCAACCGTGTTGCGGCCGGGCCTGGCCAGCCAGGCACACCGCGGTGTGCTGTTTCTCGACGAGGCCCCCGAATTCGCCCGTCTCACGTTGGACGCGTTACGTCAGCCGCTGGAAAGCGGGGTGATCGAGCTTGCCCGGGCCCGGATCAGCGCCCGGTTTCCCGCCCGGTTCCTGCTGGTGTTGGCGGCGAACCCGTGCCCGTGCGCCCGGGCGGGCGGCGCTGCGGCCAAACTGTGCGACTGCCCGAGCCTGGTTCGCCGGCGTTATCTCTCCCGGCTGTCGGGACCCCTGCTCGACCGGGTGGATCTGCAGGTGGAGCTTGCCGCGCCGAGCCGTGCCGAGCTGCGAGCGGACTACAAGTACGCCGAGACCTCCGCGGTGGCGGCCGAGCGCGTCCAGCGCGCTCGGCAGGCGGCCTCGCGCCGGCTGGCCGGTACGCCATGGCGTACCAACGCCGAGATCCCCGGTCCGGCTCTGCGCCGAATGTGGCCGCTGCCAGCCGGCGTGACCCGACCGGCCGATCTTGCCTTCGAATCGGGTCACCTGACCGCTCGGGGGCTCGACCGGGTCCTGCGGGTCGCCTGGACCCTCGCCGACCTCGCAGGCGTGGCGTGCCCCGGGCCGACCCAGCTCGGGATGGCTCTGGACCTGCGCCTGCCAGGGCGGTCCCAGTGACCGCCGACAGCGAGCGGTTGGCTCGGGTGGCCCTGGCACGCGCGGTCGGGTCTGACAAGCCGGCGATCAGTATCGAGGTCGCCCGCCGCGGGGCGGCATCGGTCTGGGCCGATCTACGCGTGAGCCATCCCGATGTCGACCCGGAGCGGGACCTTCGCCTGCTGGCCACACTCGGCGGGCGACTGCTCTGCCCGGGTGACCCGGAGTGGCCGTCCGCGCTGGGCGTACTTCGCGATGTGCCCGGGGCCGATGCGCACACCGAACCGGGCGAACCGCTCGCGCTGTGGGTGCACGGCGCCGGGGACCTCAACCAGTTGTGCGAGCGCGCCGTGGCGGTCGTGGGGTCGCGCGCGGCCACGGCCTATGGAACGACGGTCACCTCCGATCTTGCCTCGGGGCTGTCGGACCGGGGCTGGACGGTGGTCTCCGGGGCGGCCTTCGGCATTGACGCGGCTGCCCATCGCGGCGCGCTCGCGGCCGGTGGGCCCACGATCGCGGTCCTTGCCGGCGGCGTCGACATCGCCTATCCGCGTGCCCACGCGGAGCTGCTGGCGCGTATCCGCGACAACGGGCTGGTCCTGAGCGAGGCACCACCGGGCAGCTCGCCCTACCGGGGGCGCTTTCTGACCCGTAACAGGATCATCGCCGCGTTGACCCGGGGCACGGTTCTGGTCGAGGCGGGTCATCGAAGCGGCGCTCTGAACACCGCTCGGCATGCACGGCGCTTGGGGCGGGTGGTCATGGCTGTTCCAGGACCGGTTACCAGCGCGCTGAGCGTGGGTTGTCACCGTCTGTTGCGGACGCACCGTGAACAGACCGTCCTGGTCACCGATGCGGCCGAGGTCTGTGAGGAAATCGGCGCGGTCGGTGAGCTCGCCGGCCACCTGCCCGTACCGCCGGGCATCCGCGATGGCCTTCCCGACCTCGTGCGCCGGCTCCTTGATGTCATGCCGGCGCGGGGGTCGGTGGGTGGGGCGGTGCTCGCCGAACGGGTGGGTGAGCGGCCGGAAACCGTACAGGCCCTGATGGGCCCCCTTGTCGTGGCCGGTCTGGTGGAGCATCGAGCTGGCGGGTACAGCCTGACGGCACTGGGCCGGGCGCCGTCGGCGGCCACTGCGTCGCGTCCACCGGAAAGCTGATCGTTGTTGGAGAGCTGATCCTTGTTGACCTGGCCACCGGGACAGGGCACGGTCGGCACATGGGTGGTGAGACGGGTGCTCGCGCGGATGCGGTTACCTGGGATGTCGCTGTTGACGCCTACCTGAGGTACCTGGCCACGGAGCGGAACCGGTCGGTCGAGACCGTCCGTGCCTACACGGTCGATCTCCGAAACCTGTGCGCGTACGCGCGTGGGGTGGGGCGCCACGAACTGGTGGAACTCAATCTTGACGTGCTGCGCGGCTGGCTCGCCGCGATGCGCTCCGGCGGCAGCGCCGCCGCGACCGTGGCCCGCCGGGCGTCGGTCGCCCGCGGCTTCAGCGCGTTCGCGGCGAGGCGGGGCTGGCTGCCCGTCGACGTCGCCGATCGGCTCGCCGGCCCGCGGCGATCGGCGACGCTGCCGACCGTGCTGACCGCCGTCCAAGCGTGGGAACTGCTGGCGGTGGACCCGCGGACGGAGGCCGACGACGGACCGGCCGGACCGCGACGGGATGCGCTCCGTGCGCGGGACTGCGCGGTTGTCGAACTGCTGTACGCGACCGCCACCCGCGTCGGTGAGTTGTGTGGTCTGGACCTCGACGACGTCGACGACGAACGGCGGCTCGTGCGGGTGCTGGGCAAGGGCGGGCATGAGCGCGCGGTTCCGTTCGGCCTGCCCGCGCGACGCGCATTGCGGGCCTGGCTGGACGCCGGTCGGCTGGCGCTCGCGGTGCCCGGTAGCGGCGGAGCGCTGTTTCTCGGCGCACGCGGTGGCCGGTTGGACCCGCGCACGGTCCGCCGTATTCTCAGCGCCCGTCTGGCCGCGGTGGGCAGCGCCCGAACCGCGAGCCCCCATGGCCTTCGGCACGCCGCGGCCACCCACCTGCTGGAAGGCGGTGCCGATCTGCGCTCGGTGCAGGAGCTGCTGGGGCACGCAAGTCCCGCGACCACACAGATCTACACCCATGTCACGGCGGAACGGCTCCGGGCCGCCTATGAACAGGGGCACCCCCGGGCCTGAGGGCAATCGGTCCGACGGGACGGGTTCAAGCCAGTGGCAACAGCCTGGGCTGGCGGTGCGGCAGCAGACTGAGTGGATTGAGGTAGCGGGCTCCGTCGAGCAGGCCCCAGTGCAGGCAGGCGTCGGCGGGACACCCCGGATGCCCCGCGACGAGCCGGCCGATGATCTCGCCGCCGGCCACTGACCGGCCCTCGGGGACAACCGGAATGACGGGTTCGTAGGTCGTTCGCAGTGCCCCGTGATTGATCGTGATCACGCCACGCCCGGCGATCATGCCGGCGAACGAGACGGTTCCCGGACCGGCGGCGCGCACGTCCGCGGCTGGCCTGCCTACCAGATCGACACCGCGGTGGCCCGGTCCGTAGGGCGTCGCGGGTGGCACGAAGCCGCGACCGATCACCAGCGGGCCGTCCAGCGGCGCCCGCCAGCGTGCTGGCCCGGGTGCCGGCGCCGGTGCCGGGGCGGTTGCCGGGGCGGTTGCCGCCAGGGTCCGGTAGCCGGCAACCGTGTGCGGCCATCGGCTGACCATGAGGGTGACCAGCAGGGCCAGGACGAGGATGACGGCTCGATGCCGGGGCGGTGGGATCATGGCGGCTCCTTGGTTCGCTCCAGGCCTCGGGCCTGTACCGATCTCCGGTCACCAGTGCCACGGTGCCTGCATCGGCGGCCTCGGTCACGCCCGGACAGCCCCCTGTGGACAACCCGCGCAGGAGCGCGGTGCCGGTGGGCGTAGAATCGGGGACACGGCTCGTGCCGTCGAGCTGAATACGCGCGCCCTTTCTCTGCCGACCTTCCTGGTATGGCGGGGAAGGCTTCCTCGGTCCGCCGTTCCCGCGGTGGTAGGGGCCAGCAGGGCGTCAGGGGCCCCGGTCGCCGGCTGGGGCCTGTAACCGAGGTGCGCCGGTCCGCCCGGCGCCGGAAGGGAGCGACTAGCCATGGCTGTCGTCACCATGAAGCAGTTGCTCGAAAGCGGTGTCCACTTCGGGCACCAGACAAAGCGCTGGAACCCGAAGATGAAGCGCTTTATCTTCACCGAACGCAATGGCATCTACATCATCGACCTGCAGCAGACCCTGTCCTACATCGACCGGGCCTACGACTTCGTGAAGGAGACCGTCGCCCACGGCGGTACGGTCTTGTTCATCGGGACCAAGAAGCAGGCCCAGGAGGCCATTGAGGAGCAGGCGCAGCGGGTCGGTATGCCTTATGTCAAGGAGCGCTGGCTCGGTGGCATGCTCACGAACTTCTCCACGGTCTACAAGCGCCTCCAGCGGCTGAAGGAGCTCGAGGAAATCGAGCTCACCGGCGGTACGGAGGTCCGGACGAAGAAGGAACAGCTCGTCCTTTCTCGCGAGAAGGCCAAGCTGGAGCGCACCCTCGGCGGTATCCGCGACATGGCCCGTGTGCCCAGCGCGGTCTGGATCGTCGACACGAAGAAGGAGCACATCGCGGTCGGCGAGGCGCGGAAACTGGGAATTCCGGTGGTGGCTATTCTGGACACGAACTGTGACCCGGACGAGGTCGACTACCCGATTCCCGGCAACGACGACGCCATCCGCAGCGCGACCCTGCTCACCCGCGTGGTAGCCGATGCCGTGGCGGCCGGCCTGCGCTCCCGGGCGGGCGGGTCGACATCGACGGACGCCAAGCCCGAGGTGGCCGCCGGCGGAGAGCCGCTGACCGCGTGGGAGGAAGAGCTTCTGCGTGGCCAGGGTGCCGTGGCCGAACCGGCGGTGGTAGCCGAACCGGCGGTGGCGGCCGAACCAGCGGTGGTAGCCGAACCGGCGGTGGCGGCCGAACCGGCGGTGGCGGCCGAACCGATGTCCGAGCACAATGCCAGCCACCAGCACAATGCCAGTCACGAGGGCAACGGCGCAGGTCAGATCGATTCCGACACGGTCACCGCGGTGGGTGCTGCCGCCGTCCGGGTCTGAGAAGATCCAAACCGGTGTCCAACTGATCGTGGCGCTGCCGGCCTCGCGAGCGCGCCAGCTCGCGTGTTCCAGCAGCGCCATGTCCCAGCAGCGTCCCCACAAACACCAGCAGCCGGACGGAACGAGAAGAGCACCATGGCAGAGATCACAGCCGCTGACATTCGCAAGCTCCGGGAACTGACCGGTGCTGGAATGAGCGACGTCAAGAAAGCGCTCGTCGAGAACAACGGTGACTTCGAGAAGGCCCGGTCGTGGCTGCGGGAGAAGGGCTTGGCGCAGGTTGCCAAGCGGGCCGGGCGCAGCGCGTCCAACGGCCTGGTCGACTCCTATCTGCACAAGACCGACCCGGCGCTGCCGCCGACCATCGGCGTTCTGCTGGAACTGCGATGTGAGACCGACTTCGTTGCCAAAACCGACCAGTTCAAGCAGCTTGGGCGTGACATCGCGCAACATATCGCTGCGGCTGACCCGCTCTACGTGACCGCGGAGCAGATCCCGAACGAGGTCCTTGAGCAGGAAAAGAAGATCTACGAGGCCGCCGCTCGCGAGGAGGGCAAGCCCGAGCCAGCCCTTCCGAAGATTGTGGAAGGCCGGCTGAACGGTTACGTGAAGTCGGTGGTCCTGCTTGAGCAGCCATGGGTCCGGGACGGTAAGATCACTATTCGGGCGCTGCTCGAACAGGCCGGGTCAGCCCTCGGTGAAAAGATCGAAATTGGTCGTTTCGCCCGATTCAACGTCAAGCAGGCCTGACCGCGCTTCTCGCCGCCCGAAAGTCTCCCGCGCGCGGGAGTGGGGCAGACTAGCTGGCAGTGCACGTCCACCGGCCGATGATCGCGGCTGACGGCGAGGGGGCCGATCGTGACCGAGAACGCCATCAGGGATGCAGATGCTGCAGCCGGTTGTGAGCGCACGGATGTGCGCTGGCACCGCGTGCTGCTGAAGTTGTCCGGTGAGGCGTTCGCCGGGGGCGAGCCTCTCGGCATCGACCCCGACACGGTGGCGACCATCGCGCGCCAGCTCGCGGAAGTGAACCGGACCGGCATCGAGATCGCGGTCGTGGTCGGCGGTGGCAACATGTTCCGCGGCCAGCGGCTTGCCGAGCGTGGCGTCGACCGTGCCAGGGCCGATTACATGGGGATGCTTGCCACCGTGATCAATTGTCTCGCGCTGCAGGATGTCCTGGAGCGCCAGGGGGTGGTGACCCGGGTGCAGACGGCGATCGCCATGGGCCAGGTCGCAGAGCCGTACCTGCCGCTGCGGGCTATCCGGCACCTGGAGAAGGGCCGTGTCGTCATCTTCGGGGCGGGCCTGGGCGCGCCGTTCTTCTCCACGGACACCACCGCCGCGCAACGGGCTCTGGAGATCAAGGCGCAGGCTGTTCTCAAAGCCACCAAGGTCGACGGTGTCTACGACGCCGACCCCACGACGAACCCCCATGCGGTTCGTTTCGACACGCTCGTCTACGGCGAGGTGCTGGCTCGCGGGCTGAAGGTCATGGACGCTACGGCCATCAGCCTGTGCATGGACAATCGGCTGCCGATCGTGGTTTTCGACCTGCTGACGGAGGGGAACATACTGCGGGCCGTCCGCGGTGAGAAGATCGGCACTCTGGTCAGTGTGGACGAGGGCGGGACGGAAGGACGATCGTGATCGACGACGTGCTCCTCGAGGCCGAGGAGAAGATGGACAAGGCGGTCCAGGTCGCGAAGGACGATTTCGCCACCATCCGGACGGGGCGGATCACTCCTTCGGTGTTCTCCAAGGTTCTCGTTGACTACTACGGCGCGCCGACACCGGTGAGCCAGCTGGCGTCGTTCCACATACCGGAACCGAGAATGGTCATTATCACGCCGTATGACAAGGGCTCGCTGGCTGCGGTCGAAAAGGCCGTCCGAGACTCCGATCTCGGCGTGAACCCGAGTAACGACGGAACGATCATCCGTTGTATCTTTCCCGAGCTCTCCGAGCAGCGTCGACGGGATCTCGCGAAGGTCGCGCGGACCAAGGCGGAGGATGCGAAGATCAGTATCCGTAACGTCCGCCGGCACGCCAAGGAGGCCATCGACCGCATCGTCCGCGACGGCGATGCGGGTGAGGACGAGGGTCGGCGCGCGGAGAAGGACCTGGAAGAGGCAACGCATCGATATGTCGGCCAGGTGGACGAGTTGCTGCGGCACAAGGAGTCGGAGCTGTTGGCCGTCTGACCGACACCGACAGGCACTTTGCCGTCCGTTGCCGTGAGTCGAATACGTTCCAGGGTGATATTGCACACGCTCGTCGGTCCGGGCGGTACGAGCAGTTCATGGTCAGGGCCTTGGGTGAGGATCTCGTGACGGGTGTCGGACATGCGACCCGCGAGCTCGAGGTGCGTCGGGTGCGAGCAGGTCGGGATCTTCCCGCGGCGATCATAGTCGGTATCGCGCTGGCATTGATCATCATTGTGCCCCTGTTCACGGTGCGTCCGCTGTGGATTGCCGTGATCTGTGCGGCTGTCACGGTTGGCGTGTTCGAGATGGTCAGGGCGCTGCGCCTGTGCGGGATAAAGATCGCTCTGCCGCCGCTCGCGGTGGGGACGGCGGCCATGCCAGCGGTGGCCTACCTCACCGGTACCTCCGGTCTGGTGCTGGCCCTGGCCGCGACGGCCGTCGTGACGACCGCCTGGCGGCTGGCCTACTCGGACAAGAACCTGTTGACCGACGTGGCGGCCAGTGTGTTCTGCGCGGCGTACGTGGGTCTCCCGGCCGGTTTCGCGGCCCTGCTGACCAGCCCGCCGGACGGGCCACGGCGGATGGTCGCGTTCCTGGCGACCGCCGCGGCAAGTGACATCGGCGGGTACACCGCAGGCGTCCTCTCGGGCGGGCGGCACAAGCTCGCCCCGACGGTGTCCCCGGGTAAGTCCTGGGAGGGCTTTGCCGGTTCCGTTGTCGTATGTGTGATCGTCGCCAGTGTTTCGATGGCCTGGCCCCTGCATGCCGCACTCTGGCAGGGGGCGGTGCTCGGCATCGCGATCGCCTGCACGGCGACCGCCGGTGACCTGGGCGAGTCGCTGCTCAAACGGGACATCGGTATCAAGGACATGGGCAACCTGCTGCCGGGACATGGCGGGATCATGGACCGGTTGGACTCGGTGCTGTGTACGGCGCCCGTTGCCTGGCTGCTGATCACCGCCTTCGCGCCACCATCGTGACCTGGCAGACTGGACGGGTCATGACCGATTCCTCCGCCGCCTCGGCGCCGCAACCGCTACCGCAACCGCTACCGCTACCGGTGACGCTGGTCCGCTCCGCCCGGGTGCGCCCACCCCGCCATCTCGCTGACCTCACCGTCGAGCAGCGCCGCGAGCTGGCGGTATCCCTGGGCGAGCCGGCCTTCCGGGCCGACCAGATCTCCCGCCATTATTTCGCCAGGCATCTATGCGCCGACGATGCGGAGGCGATGACGGATCTTCCCGTCGCCTCCCGCCCCAGGCTGGTGGAAGCGCTGCTGCCGGTGCTGCTGACGCCGGTGAACGTCATGACCTGTGATGGTGGAGACACGCGCAAGACGCTGTGGCGGGCCTTTGACGGCGTGTTGATCGAGTCGGTGCTGATGCGCTATCCCGACCGGTCCACGGTCTGCGTGTCCAGTCAGGCCGGGTGCGGGATGGGTTGCCCGTTCTGCGCGACCGGCCAGGGCGGGCTCACCCGCAACCTGTCCACGGCCGAGATCGTGGACCAGGTGGTCGCGGCGGCCCGGACGCTTGTGCGCGGGGAGCTGGCCGGCGGCCCGACCAGGCTGTCGAACGTCGTGTTCATGGGTATGGGCGAGCCGCTGGCCAACTATGCCACTGTGATCGCCGCATTGCGGATGCTCAGTGGCCCGGCACCGGTGGGCCTGGGGCTGTCGGCACGGTCAATCACGGTGAGCACTGTCGGGTTGGTGCCGGCGATGCGTCGGCTTGCCGGGACGGGCCTGCCGGTGACGCTGGCCGTTTCCCTGCACGCACCCGACGACGAGTTGCGTGATCGCCTCGTCCCGGTGAATCGGCGCTGGCCCGTGGCGGAGGTACTCGCCGCGGCCTGGGAGTACGCCGAGGTGACCGGACGCCGGGTGAGCATCGAGTATGCGCTGATCGACGACGTCAACGACCAGCCGGAACGCGCCGACGCCCTGGCCGGGCTCCTTGCCGGTCGGCTTGCGCACGTCAACCTGATTCCTCTCAACCCGACCCGGGCGGTGTCCTGGCGGGCCAGCGAACGGGGCCGGGAGCGGGAGTTCGTCCGTCGGCTACGCCGGCGCGGAATTGCGGCGACTGTGCGTGATACGAGGGGACGCGACATCGCCGCAGCGTGCGGGCAGCTGGCGGCTGACGGGTCGGACCGGAGTGACAGTGCCGCCGGGTGACCGCCGCTCGTCCCGTCGATCGGTCGCCCGTCGCGACCGCAATCCGCGCTGGGTTCCGGTAACCGCGGCGGCCGGGGCCATTCTGATCATCATAGGGCTGGTCCTCTACTTCGGTGGCGACGATCCCGGCCCGCAGACCAGGGTGGGGCAGTCGGCGGGTACCGCCGGGGGCCCCCCCGGTGGACCCGGCGGTGGGCCCGGCGCCACCGGGCCACCAACGCCGGCACCGGCGCCGACCGCGGCGAGTGGATGCGTGACCGCCAGGACCATCGCGGCCGGGTCGAGCCAGCAGTCGGTCCGGGTCGGGGCGGACACCCGTACATACCAGCTGGCGGTTCCCGCCGTCGACGCCCATGCCCGAGCACTGCCGCTCGTCCTTGCCTTTCACGCCTTCGGAGAGGACCCGGCCGCGCTGGAGCGCTACGCCCATCTGGCGGAGATCGGCACCACGACGGGCTATGTCGTTGTCACCCCGAACGGCGCGAACGGCCGGTGGAACTTCCCGCGCCGGGCCAGCATCGGGCCGGACGACGTGGCGTTCGTAGCCGCGATCATCGGTGACCTGGGCACCCGGATGTGCCTGGATACCCGCAGGGTGTTCGCCACCGGGCTGGCGGACGGCGCGGACATGGCCATCACGGCGGCCTGTGCCCTGCCGGGGACCTTCGCCGCGGTCGTGCCGGTGGCCTTTGCCGTCCTGCCCGCCAGCTGTCCGGGTCCCGTGCCGAGCCTGCTGGCGATCAACGGAACCAGCGACCCGGTGACGCCGCTGGAGGGCGGCGGAGCGGATCGTCCCGCACCCTTCGACGGCACCCAGGCACAGCCGATGCAGGCCCGCCTCGACCGTTACGCCGGCTCCGTCGGCTGTGGGCCGGCGAACACGTGGGTGCGGGACACCACCGCTCTTCGGCGGTTGGTGTTCACGTCCTGTCCCCGCGGCCGTGACGTGGGCTTGCTGGCAAGTGTGGGTGGTGGCCACGTGTGGCCCGATCCGGATGCCGACCCGCCCAAGGGTGCGGCGCGTGCGCAGTTCAGCGCCACCGAGGTCGCCCTCGCCTTCTTCCGCGGACATCCGGGGCCCGCGCCCGCCACCCCGGCGCCGAGCGTCGCCGGATCATCCCCGCGATAGCGGTACGGCCCGCGTCAACGGCCTCAGCCATGGTGCTCGTCAGCCATGGTGCTCGTCAGCCATGGTGCTCGTCAGCCATGGTGTTCGCAGCCAATCGACAGGCGCGTCACGGGCTCCCAGGCGATGAATTCACACCCGCGCGGATGGACCCGTCGGGTGATGCGGTTCGGGCGGTCGTCGACGTCGAGAGGGGCCCGGGTGGCCGGGTCGGTGGCCTGCTCGTGCGCCCATGCGTGCGCGGTGTCCCAGTCGTCGAAGGAAGCGACCACCTCGCCGTCGCGGTCGTACACGTGGAAGCGTCGGGTGCGGGTGGCCGTGTGCCGCACGGGTGGGATGCGGCCTCGGCGATGGTCCAGGTGAAGATCCAGATGCTGGTCCAGGCGATGGTGGCGGACGGGATACGTGCGGTCGGCGGGTGGCACTCGCGGCCTCCTGGGGTCAGGGCCTGCGCTGTGGATGAACCTCAGCGTCGATGAACCTCAGCCAACCGGGTTAGCTGTTTTCCGGGAATGCGCGACGACGGTGCGTACCAGTGCGCTGACACTTTGCATGTGCAAAGGCGGGCGCCCGGTGCACGCGGTGAAATTGTGCTAAACAACACTTTATTGATGACCACCGTCCCGTTTCGGGCGTAGGAGTCCTGCCCAGGCGGGGTCGGGTGTCGGCTGGCGAACAGGTGTGGGCGTGCACTCCGGGCGCCTGCGACAATGGTCGACGTGGTCGAGACATCGCTGCCGCGCGAGGTAGTCCTGCTTGGTTCGACTGGTTCGATAGGAACCCAGGCCATTGATGTGGTGAAACGCAATCCCGACCGGTTCCGCGTGGTCGCGCTGACCGGCGGCGGGGCAAGGGTCGACCTGCTGGCCGCCCAGGCCCTTGACCTGGGTGTCGAGGCCGTTGGGGTAGCCCGTGCCTCCGCCGCGCAGGATCTACTGCTCGCCTTCTACGCGGAGGCGTCCCGGCGGGGCTTTCGCAAGGGCGAGTACGCCATCCCGAAGATCTTGACCGGACCGGACGGGGCTACGGAGATCGCCGCGTGGCCGTGCGATGTCGTCCTCAACGGCATCACCGGTTCGGTGGGCCTCGCACCCACGCTGGCCGCGTTGCGGGCCGGTCGCACGGTGGCACTTGCCAACAAGGAGTCGCTGGTCGCCGGTGGTCCGCTCGTCCTTGACGCGCTGGACGGCGATTCTTCCCGGCTCATTCCGGTGGACTCCGAGCATTCGGCGCTGGCCCAGTGCCTGCGCGGCGGCCGGGCCTCGGAGGTTCGCAAGCTCGTCCTCACCGCCAGCGGCGGGCCGTTTCGGGGCCGCTCCCGCGCCGAGCTGGGCCAGGTGAGCACGCAGCAGGCGTTGGCGCACCCCACCTGGGACATGGGGCCGCTCGTCACGATCAACTCGGCAACCCTGATGAACAAGGGCCTCGAGCTGATTGAGGCGCATCTGTTCTTCGGAGTGCCCTATGACGACATCGACGTCGTCGTCCATCCGCAGTCGTTGGTGCACTCGATGGTCGAGTTCGTCGACGGGTCGACGTTGGCGCAGGTCTCCCCGCCCGACATGCGCCTGCCCATCGCCTTGGCCCTGGGGTGGCCCGATCGGGTAGCCGATGCACAGGCCCCGATGGACTGGCGGCGGGCCCAGTCGTTGACCTTCGAGCCCCTGGACACGGTCGCGTTTCCGGCGGTGGATCTCGCCCGGGAGACCGGGCGCCGCGGCGGGACCGCGCCCGCCGTCTTCAACGCCGCCAACGAGGAGGCCGTGGCGGCCTTCCTCGGGCATCGCCTGCCGTTCGTGCGCATCGTCGATGTTGTGGCCGAGGTGGTCATGTCGCACACGGTGATGCAACGTCCGACCCTGGACGAGGTGTTGAGCACTGAGCAGGAGGCGCGCGAACAGGTGCGCGCTCTCATCGACCAAGGAGTCGATCGGACAGTGATTCCTTCGTGACGCTGAGGTACAATGCGACATTCTCCAGCGCTGTGATCGGGGTGTGACCGCACCATGACCAACGCGATTGGCATCGTCGCGTTCGCCTTGGCTCTGATCGTCTCCATCGTCCTGCACGAGGCCGGTCACTTTTTGACGGCACGTCACTACGGTATGAAGGCCTCGAAATTCTTCGTCGGATTCGGCCCGACGCTGTGGTCGCGCACCCGGGGTGAAACCGAGTACGGGATCAAGGCGTTTCCAGCCGGCGGATTCGTCAAGATCGAGGGGATGACCTCGCTCGAGGAGATCGATCCGGCTGATGCCGGCCGGGCGTTCCATGCCCGGCCGGCCCACCAGCGGGCGGTCGTGCTCGCGGCCGGGTCGTTCATGCACTTCGTCATCGCCATTGTCCTGATCTACGGCGTGCTGTTGCTTCTCGGGACGTCGCATCCCAGCGCGAACAAGGTCGGCCGGACGGTCTGCGTGTCGGTGGCCGGGCAGTGTGCCCCGCAGGCGCCGGTGGGTCCGGCCGAGCTCGCGGGTGTGCGCGTGGGCGATCGAGTCGTGAGTTTCGACGGCACGACGATCGGGGACTGGAGCCAGTTCACCCGTCTCATTCGTGATCATGGTCCGGGGCCTGCGACGCTCGTGGTCAACCGGGACGGACGGGACGTGACGCTACGACCCGATCTGCTCTCGGTCCGTCGGGACCGTCAGACCGGGTTGGCCGGCGACGATCCGGTCGGGGCGATCGGCATCGCACAGGGCTACGACGTGGTGCGGTACAACCCGATCTCGGCCGTCCCGAGGACCATGCGCATCCTTGGCAGCGGAGTCACCGGGATGTACGACACCCTGGTCCACCGAGTCGGTGACCTCACCAACCTCTTCGGCAAGGACCGGAACGCCAACGGTCTGGTCGGTGTGGTCGGCGCGGCACGGGCCGGTGGTGAGCTGCTGTCGGCGCAGGACGTGTCCATCGGCCAGCGGATCGGTGACTTCCTCGTGCTGGTGGCGGGGGTCAACCTGGCGGTCGGTCTGTTCAACCTGTTGCCGCTGTTCCCACTCGATGGCGGGCACCTGGCGGTTCTCGGCTTCGAGCAGGCCCGGCACGGGGCCCGTCGGTTGACCGGCTATCGGGGACCGGTCAAACGGGTCGACCTCGTGAAACTCCTGCCCGCGGCATACGCGATGGTTGCGTTCTTCGTCATCCTGAGTCTGATCATCCTATCCGCCGACATCGTCAATCCGATCAGTTTCAACTAGCCTCCCGCTCTTGTACGGCGGAGGAGGAGCTAGATGGTGGTCTGCTGTCAGCGAGACCGCATCGCCGCTGGCTCGGCGGGCTTAGAGCGCTTTGCGGGCCAGTCTTTTGTCCAGCTTCGGACCAGCTTCCGACCATCGACACGCCAGTGAGGACATCGTGACAGTAACTCTCGGCATGCCCGAGGCGCCGGCACTCCCGCTCGCCACCCGGCGTCATAGCAGGCAGATCCAGGTCGGCACGGTGCCGGTCGGCGGGGACGCGCCGGTCTCCGTCCAGTCCATGACCACGACACTCACCTCGGATGTCAACGCCACCCTGCAGCAGATCGCGGAGCTCACCGCTGCCGGCTGCCAGATCGTGCGGGTGGCCGTCCCCAGCCAGGACGATGCGGACGCGCTGGCCGCCATCGCGAAGAAGTCGCCGATCCCGGTGATTGCAGACATCCACTTCCAGCCGAAGTACGTCTTCGCCGCGATCGACGCGGGCTGTGCCGCGGTCCGGGTCAACCCCGGGAACATCAAGGCGTTCGACGACAAGGTCGGGGAGATCGCTCGCGCTGCCGGCGCCGCGGCCACGCCCATCCGGATCGGGGTGAACGCGGGGTCGTTGGACAAGCGCCTGCTGGCCAAGTACGGCCGGGCAACCCCGGAGGCGTTGGTGGAGTCGGCGCTGTGGGAGTGCTCCCTGTTCGAGGAGCACGGCTTCACCGACATCAAGATCTCCGTGAAGCACCACGACCCGGTCGTGATGATCCAGGCCTACCGGTTGCTCGCGCAACGTTGTGACTACCCGCTGCATCTGGGAGTCACCGAGGCGGGCCCGGCCTTTCAGGGCACCGTCAAGTCGGCCGTGGCCTTCGGCGCGTTGTTGGCGCAGGGCATCGGTGACACCTTGCGGGTGTCGCTGTCGGCGCCCCCCGTCGAAGAGGTCAAGGTCGGTATCGGCATTCTCGCGTCCCTGGGGATGCGTCAGCGTACCCTGGAGATCGTTTCGTGTCCGTCCTGTGGTCGGGCCCAGGTCGACGTCTACAAGCTGGCGGAAGAAGTCACCGCCGGCCTGGAGGGAATGACGGTGCCACTTCGGGTCGCCGTCATGGGCTGCGTGGTGAACGGGCCGGGCGAGGCGCGCGAGGCCGATCTCGGGGTGGCCTCCGGTAACGGCAAGGGTCAGATCTTCGTCCGGGGTGAGGTTGTCAAGACCGTGGCCGAGGCGCAGATCGTCGAGACGCTGATCGAGGAGGCCATGCGGCTGGCCGAGCAGATGGAGGTCGACGGGGCGACACCCGGCGAGCCTTCGGTGTCGGTCGGGTAACTTTCGGCGTTTGTGACCATGGGCCTTCCGCTTCGCTCCGCCCCCACCCGCCTGCTTGACGACCACGATCTGCCTGCGGTTCGGGAGCTGCTCGCGCGTAACCCGATCGCAGACGTGTTCGTCGCGTCCCGGGTGGAGACATGCGGACTCGCCCCGTGGCGGTTGGGCGCGCAGATGTGGGGCCATCTGGTGGACGGCCGCCTTGCCGCCGTGTGCTACTCGGGCGCGAACCTCTGGCCTGTCGCGGCGGGTCCGGCTTCGGCGAAGGCGTTCGCCGAGCGGGCCCGCCGCCAGGGCCGTCGATGTTCCTCGATCGTCGGCGTGGCAGATGCGGTGCAGGTCATGTGGCGGCATCTGGAACCGGTATGGGGACCCGCCCGTGAGGTCAGGGCGGACCAACCACTGTTGGCGATCTCCGAGCCTCCCGCGGTGGCTCCCGACCCCGCCGTGCGTCACGTCCGTCCCGACGAGTTGGATCTCCTGCTGCCGGCGTGCGTGGCGATGTTCACCGAGGAGATCGGGGTGTCTCCGGTGCTCGCCGATGGTGGGGCGCTCTATCGGGCCCGGATTGCCGAGTTCGTCAGCCGGCGTCGTTCCTTTGCCCGGATCGAAGACGGGCGGGTCGTGTTCAAGGCCGAGATCGGCGCGGTGGCTGGAGACGTCTGTCAGATCCAGGGGGTCTGGGTGGCCCCGGAGCTGCGGGGCAGGGGCCTGGGGGCGGCCGGCACCGCAAGCGTGGTGGCGATTGCGCAGGCGACGCTCGCACCCGTGGTCAGTCTCTATGTCAACGAGTTCAACCATCCCGCGCGCCAGGCCTATGACCGGATCGGCTTCTACCGGGTCGGTACCTTCGCGTCGATCCTGTTCTGATCCGTCCGTACCCGGGTGGGGATGGCGCCCGGGGCCTTCCTCTGCCATGCTCAGTTTTCCGACCACTTCGATCGGTTTGCATGGCGCCGTGGGGCGTCGTTGCGGTGAGACACCACAACTGGGGGGAAGGCACATGTCATCGAGGAGGCTGTGGCGTCGGATCACGCCACTGCTCGCGGCCGGCGCGTTGGCGTTGGCGGCAACGGCCTGCTCGAGCGGGGGAGACGGCAACACCGTGTCGAGCGGGAGTTCGGCCACGGGTTCGGCCGGAAGCTCGGCGGCCGGCCCGACGGGGACACTGCGGCTCGGTTATTTTCCGAACCTCACCCACGCACCCGCTATCTACGGTCTTGACCAGGGAATCTTCGCGGCCACGCTCGGTCCGGGCGTGAAGATTGCGACCACGACGTTCAACTCGGGCACCCAGGAGGCCGAGGCGATCCTGTCCGGTTCGCTCGACGCCGGGTACATCGGGCCCAACCCCGCGGTCAACGCCTTTGTCAAATCCAAGGGTGCGGCGCTGCGCATCATCTCGGGCGCGACCTCCGGCGGGGCCGGCCTCGTGGTGAAGAGCGAGATCACCTCGGTCGACCAGCTGCGCGGCAAGACCATCGCGACTCCCGGTCTCGCCAACACCCAGGATGTCGCGCTGCGGTATTACCTCAAGCAGCATGGCCTGGCCACCGACAAGAACGGCGGCGGCGACGTTCAGGTCCGTCCGCAGGACAACGCGGTGACGGTGGACGCCTTCAAGTCAGGCGCCATAGACGGCGCCTGGGTGCCCGAGCCCACGCTGTCCCGGATGGTCGCCGATGGCGGGAAGCTGCTGGTGGACGAGGCCTCACAGTGGCCCGACGGCAGGTTCACCACCACCGTGCTGGTTGTGCGTACCGATTACGCGGCGAGCAACCCGGAGATCGTCAAGCGGCTGGTGGCGGCGAACGTCGCCTCGATCAATGCGCTGGGCGCGGACCCAGCCAAGGCTCAGCAGGTCACCAACCAGGGGCTGGCGAAGCTGTCCGGCAAGCCCCTGGCGGACGCCGTGATCGCGCCGGCATGGAAGCGACTGACATTCACTCCCGACCCGATCGCGTCCTCAGTGGTCACGTCGGCCGATCATGCCCAGGAGCTCGGCCTGATCACCAAGGCCAACCTCGACGGGATCTTCGATCTGGCGACCCTGAACGCGGTGCTGACCGCACAGGGCAAACCGGCTGTCGCAGCGAAGTAGCCGTGGATCGGCCAGACAGCGACCTGGGGATCTCGGCCTCCGGCGGCGCGAAAAACCATGATCGCGCCGCCTTTGGCCCGTCAGCAGAGAAGAGGATTTCGTGACCGCCGTCATCGACACGAGCGCGGTACGGATCGCCGGTGTGAGTCGGACCTTCGGGTCCGGCTCACACCGGGTCCAGGCGCTGGACAACGTTTCCTTTGATGTGCGTCCGGGGGAGTTCGTCTGCCTGCTCGGCGCGTCCGGCTGCGGGAAGTCGACGCTGCTGGGCATTCTTGCCGGCATCGACCGACCAAGTTCCGGCATGGTCGACGTCGGTGGGCGCAGGGTCGGCCTGATGTTCCAGGATTCGGCCCTGTTGCCGTGGCTCACCGCCGGGGGCAACATCGCGTTGCCGATGAAGATCAGGGGTGTCCCCGGCGCGGATCGCCGGGTCCGGGTCGAGGAGCTCCTCACGATGGTTCGCCTGGCCGGTCTTGCCGACAAGCGGCCGCATGAGCTTTCCGGTGGCATGCGCCAGCGGGTCAGCCTGGCCAGAGCGTTCGCGCAGGAGGCCGACATCCTGTGTATGGACGAGCCCTTCGGCGCGCTCGACGCGATGACGCGGGACCTGCTGCATGACGAACTGGAGCGGATCTGGCGCGAAACCGGGGTCACCGTCCTGTTCGTCACCCACGACGTGCGCGAGGCGGTGCGGCTGGGGGATCGCATCGTGTTGCTGTCGAGCCGGCCGGGGCGGGTGGCCGAGATCTTCGACGTCGGGATCGACCGCCCGCGCCGGATCGACGCACCGGATGTGGCCGCGCTCGCCGCGACGATCACCGCTCGGTTGCGTGCGGAGGTGAGTCGTCATGGCCACTGATACGACCATCGGACCCGATACGCTGCGCGGGCCGGCGACGACCACATCGACCGACGCGGCTCTTGCCGGGCTCGACGCCCTGGAGACCGTGGCGGCGCCCGGCCGTCCGATCGCACTGCGGATGTGGTCGGCGACCTGGCCGAAGCTGGGTGCTGTTGCGATCTTTCTGCTGGCGTGGCAGATCGTGGTGTGGATCGGCTGGAAGCCGTCCTATGTGCTGCCCGGCCCGGACGAGGCGTTGCCCGAGCTCGGCCACCGGGTCGTGAGCGGGGACTTCTGGTCCGCCTTCGCCCGTACCATGCAGCGGGCCCTTGTCGGGTACGCCCTGGCGGTTGTGATCGGCACCGTCGTCGGTCTGGCCGTGTCCCGGTTCGCCCTGCTGCGGACCGCGGTCGGCTCGTTCATCACGGCGTTGCAGACGATGCCCTCCATCGTCTGGTTCCCACTGGCGATCCTGCTGTTCAGGCTCACCGAAGGGGCGATTCTGTTCGTCGTCGTACTCGGTGCGGCGCCGTCGGTCGCCAACGGTGTCATCAGCGGTATCGACTATGTCCCGCCGCTGCTGACCAGGCTCGGGCGGTCCATGGGCGCGCGAGGCCTGAAACTGTACCGATTCGTGGTGGCACCGGCGGCTCTGCCGTCGGTGGTGGCCGGGCTCAAACAGGGCTGGGCGTTCGCCTGGCGGAGCCTGATGGCGGGTGAACTGCTGGTCATCGTGCCCGGCCACCCGTCCATCGGCTCGGATCTGGAGAACAGCCGCCAGTTCCTGGAGGCGACCGGTGTGATCGCGTCCATGTTGACGATCTTCGTGATCGGGGTACTGGTGGATGCCGCGTTCAACACCGTGGATCGCCGGATGCGCGCCCGCCGCGGGCTCCTGCCTGAACAGTCGAGCTGAGATCGGCCGGCGTTACCCGTGTGGGGCGCGCTACGACCATGACCGGCAAGATGGAGATATGCAGATCTCCGCACGAGCCGACTATGCCCTGCGCGCATTGCTGACGCTGGCAGCCTCCGACGGTGAGCTCGTGAAGGGTGAGAGCCTGGCGACCGCGCAGGATCTGCCGCTGCGGTTTCTGGAGAACATCCTCACCGATCTTCGCCGGAGTGGCCTGGTGGTGAGCAGGCGTGGCGCCGAAGGTGGTTACCGGCTCTGTCGACCGGCGGGCGAGATCACCATTGCGATGGTGATCCGTGCCACCGACGGTCCGTTGGCCAGCGTCCGGGGCCGTAGACCGGAGGAGGCGGCCTACGAGGGCGCAGCCAAGCACCTTCAGGATGTGTGGATCGCGGTGCGGGTCAGCCTGCGCCGGGTCCTTGAGGAGGTCACGCTCGCGGATGTCGCCAGCGGGCACCTGCCGCCCATCGTCTGTGAGCTCGGTCGGGATCGGGACGCGTGGGTCGCCCGGTGATCGCTGGGGCGCCTCCTGCCATTGAGGCGGTGGTCTTCGACTGGGGCGGTACCCTGACCCCCTTCCACGACGTGGACCTGTTGGACCTCTGGCGAATGGTTGCGCTCGACCTCGCCCCGGGTGACGCGCGGGAGCTGACCCGGGCGCTGGAGGGCTCCGAACAGCGGTGGTGGGCGACGACCGGCGCATCGGGCCGCAGCGGGACGGTCACCGAACTGCTCGCGGTGGCGTCGGCGGCGGTGGGGCTCGACGTGGCCGGTGCCGTGCACCGGGTAGCGGCCCGGCATGACCTGTGTGCCTGGACTCCCCACACAGTGTGCGACCCGGACGCGCTGCTGGCGCTGCACCTGGTGCGGACTCGGGGGTTGCGGATCGGGTTGCTGACCAACACGCACTGGCCTCGCTCATGGCACTCGCGATGGCTTGCCCGAGACGGCATCCTGGACCTGTTCGACGCCCGGGTGTACACCAACGACCTGCCGTTTTCCAAGCCGCACCCGGACGCGTTCCACGCCGCGCTCGCCTCGCTCGGCGTGCGTGACCCGGGTGCGGCGGTATTTGTCGGCGACCGTCCGGCGAGCGACATAGCCGGGGCCCGTGGCGTCGGCATGCGCACCGTGCTGCTCTCCGACGGCGCCGGTCCCCGATCCGGGGTGCCGGGGGAAGCCGGTGACGGCCGGGCCGACGCGGTGATCGGGCGGCTCGGGCGGCTGCTGGGCGTCCTGGACGGTTGGGCGGCCGGTCGCCGACGGCCGTTCTCACGCGCCGGGTAGCGCCCGGATGGCTTGGTCAGGGGGCTGGCCTGCCGCGATCCGGGCCTGCTGGCCGCGCACCGCCATCCCGGCCAAAGCGTCGGTCACCAGCGCGCGTCCCTCGCCCGTCAGGTCGCCGATCGCGTCGTAGGCGGCGGCCGAACAACGGTCCTCGATGTCGGCCAGCAGCAGGAGCACGCCGGCCAGGTCGGTGGATACCGGCGGCAGCCGGTACGCGGCCTGGGCCGGTGGCGCGCTGCCGCCCCGGTCGAGGATCTCGGCCACCAGTCGGTCACGCAGCTCCCGATGGGCGGTGAACGCATTCTGGGCCAGGACCCGGGTCGACTCCGCCACCGGCCGCAGTGCGGCCAGCTCACCGCCGGCCGCGGCGGTGACATAGACGGCGGCGTGTTCCATGGCGAGCAGGTTTGACAGCGTCTGGACGGCGGCGGAGTCGGGCGGTAGGTGCTCCTGTGCCGGCACCGGTCAGCCGACCAGCGGGGCGAGCAGGTCCGCATGTGCGGTCTCAGCCGCATGAATGCTGGCCAGCAGCGGCGCCAGGCTCGCCGAGGCCGCCAGGCACTGGGTCCGCAGTGCCGTCGCGGCCGCGCGCTCCAGCGTCAGTAACCCCGCCACACCAGCCTGCGCGGCCCCGGTGGCGGCTGTGGCCGTCGTTGCAGGTGTGGTGGCAGGTGCGGTGGTAGGTGTGGCCGCGGTCGTGGGTGTGGCCGGCACCAGGCGACTGACATGCTCGGCATGGTGGGCACGCACCGCGCGCAACGTCGCCGCAATCGAGGGATACGCGGCGATCGCGCGGTCGTACGCGACGAGCAGCGCGTGTTCAGACCTGAGCGCGGCTCCGCGCAGAAGGTCGTCGGCGGTGGCCGCCGCCGCCGGGGTGGCAGTGTGTTCCCGGGCCGCTCGTGTCCAGCTGCATCCGACGAGGGCGCTGGCCGCAGCCAGTGGCAGTGCGCCGAGCACGACCCGTCTGGAGGACCCCTGAGCGGGAATCATCGAGCTCACGGCCCAGCAGCTTGGCACAGGTTGCCGGGCAGCGTGCTGCCTGCACGCCGGCCGTGCCCGCGGGCGGACCCGGATGAGTCTCGGGCGGCGACCGACGTAGGCTGAGGATCTCGAGAGGACGTCACGCCGGTGCGTGGCGACGAACGCCAGTGTGTGGCGACGGAGAGGAGCGGGTCGACGTGGGCGACGCTGTGGCCGCAACCCATGCCGGCGGCGGGCGAGGCCGCGCCCACCTGGTCCGCCTGCTCACCCCGGAGCTGGCGGCTCATGGGTTCGACCTGGAGGACGTCGCGGTCACCCGGGCGGGTTCCCGCAGCGTCGTGCGGGTGGTGGTGGACCGCGACGACGGTATCGATCTGGACGCGGTCGCCGAGGCCAGCCGGGCCGTCTCCGCTGTTCTCGACGCGGTCGACGGCGACGGCGCACCTGTGTCGGGCCCGTACGTGCTTGAGGTCAGCTCGCCGGGGGTGGACCGCCCGCTGGTCGCGGCACGGCACTGGCGGCGCGCCCGGGGACGGCTGGTTTCGGTGCACACCCGTGACGGTAGGCAGCTGATCGGCCGGGTCCGCGCCAGCGGGCCCGACTCGGCGGAGCTCGCGGTGGATGATCAGAGTGGGTCGGCAGGTGCGGTGCGGCGGATATCCTTCGCGGATGTCGCCCGGGCCGTTGTTCAGGTGGAGTTCCGTGCGACCGGGGACGATTCTGCGACCGGTGAGGATTCTGGGACCGGTGACGATTCTGGGACCGGGGCGGACGCGCAGGGGGAGGCGGAGCGATGAAGCTCGACGTGGCGGCGCTGCGTGGGATCGAACGCGAGAAGGACATCTCCTTTGACACCCTGGTGGAGGCGATCGAGACCGCGTTGCTGACGGCCTACCGGCACACCGGCGGCGCGGCACAGGACGCCCGGGTGGTCGTCGACCGGACGTCAGGCAATGTCGCGGTCTATGCCCGTGAGACGTCCCTGGACGGGCTGACCCGCGAGTGGGAGGACACGCCCGAGGACTTCGGCCGGATCGCGACGATGACCGCCAAGCAGGTGATCATGCAGCGGCTACGCGAGGCGCAGCAGGAAGTCACCTACGGACAATATGCAGACCGTGAGCATGATGTCGTCTCCGGCGTCGTCCAGCATCACGAGCAGCGAGCCGGTTCCAAGGTCGTACTGGTGGATCTCGGCACGATTGAGGGTGTGCTCGCGCCGGCTGAGCAGGTCCCCGGCGAGCGTTTCGAACACGGGGACCGCGTCAAGTGCTATGTCGTGAGTGTCGTGCGCGGTGCGCACGGTCCCGCGGTGACGTTGTCTCGGACCCACCCGGAGCTGGTCAAGGGGTTGTTCCGCCTGGAGGTCCCGGAGGTCGCGGACGGCACGGTGGAGATCGTCGCGATCGCCCGGGAGGCGGGACACCGCAGCAAGATCGCAGTTCGGTCGACCGTCCCCGGAGTGAACCCGAAGGGCGCGTGTATCGGTCCGATGGGCAGCCGGGTCCGTGCCGTCATGGCTGAGCTGCGTGGCGAGAAGATCGATATCGTCGACTGGTCCGCCGAACCGGCCGCGTTCGTGGGTAACGCGCTGTCGCCGGCACGGGTCGCACGGGTCGAGGTCACCGATGAGGCCGGCCGCTCGGCCCGGGTGGTCGTACCGGATTACCAGCTGTCGCTCGCCATTGGCCGGGAAGGGCAGAATGCCCGGCTGGCCGCCCGTCTCACCGGCTGGCGCATCGACATCCATTCGGATACGGAAAGAAGCGCTACGGAAGGCAGCGGTGACCCGGTGTCGAGGGAACGTCCCGAATCGTCTCCCAGGCGGGTCGCGGCCCCGGCCGCGGCCCGTAGATCCCCGGCTGCCGGCAACCGCTCCGCGGGCGCAACGGGATAGACTGGCGATGGCGTGCCGTGCGGAGCCGGTCCGCACCTGCGTAGGGTGTCGTACCCGGGCGGTGCGGACTGACTTGGTGCGTATGGTGGCAGTTGGTGGCGAGCTCACACCCGATGTTCGCCGTCGTATGCCAGGGCGGGGAGCACACCTGCATCCCGATCTGGCCTGCCTTGATCTCGCGGAGCGTCGCAAGGCGTTCCCGCGGGCGCTGCGCGTTCCAGGGCCACTCGGGCTTGGACGCGTCAGGGCACACCTTGTTGAGCGGTAGATGATGTTGAACGGCACGTGATTGCGCACCGGCGTGGAGTTCACGGAAGATCGGACGACATCACCAGATGTCGACACGGAAGCAGGTCGAGACAGCGATGACCGCGCGATGAGCACGCAGCCATGATCACGACCAGCAGGTAACGAGGGTCACGCGGGCGGACCGCGGGCCGAAAGAAGGAGCACCGTGGTAGGAAAGGCCCGCGTACACGAGCTCGCCAAGGAGCTCGGAGTCGACAGCAAGACCGTGCTCGCCAAACTGAAGGATCTCGGCGAGTTCGTGAAGTCGGCTTCGTCCACAGTCGAGGCACCCGTCGTTCGAAAGCTCAAGGAATCGTTCCCGGCCGAAGGCGCGGCAACGCAGCGGTCGTCCGCCCGCGGTGGTACACCCCAGGGCAATGTCAGCTCCCAGGGCAACCCGCAGGGCAACGGCAGCTCCCAGGGCAACGGAGTCAGGCCCGGTACCGGAGCCCGTCCGGGACCGGTACCACCCCGTCCCGGTCCGCGGCTTCCCGGCCGCCCGGGTGCCCCCGGTGCCCCGGTCCGCCCGCAGGCCCCCGGTGCCGGGGTAGGCGCGCCCGGCCCGGCCCAGCCAGGCCCCGCCGCACCGCAGGTGCCGGACAGCCCAGCCCCCAACAGGCCGGCGGCGGACCTCCCCGCGGCCGCATCGGCTCCGGAGGTCACTCCGAGCGCCGCTCCCGCACCCTCCGTGACTCCGTCGCCGTCGCGCCCTCGCCCGGCCGCGCCCAGCGTCCAGGCGCGACCTGGGCCTGCGGCCAGCGCGCCCGCGCCCAGCGTGCCGACGCCCGCGCCCAGCATGCCGGCAGCAGACACGCCGCCGCCGAGCCCGTCGGTGGAGATCCCGCCGGTGAAGGGTCCGTCCGGTCGTCCGGCCCCCGGGCCGCGCCCCGGGCCGCGCCCGGCCAGTCCTGGTAACAACCCGTACACGACGCCCAGCTCGCAGCCACGGCAGGCGCCGTCCGGCCCCGCGGCCGCCAGCGGTCCACCCGCCGGTCCGCCGCCGCGCCAGGCCGGTTCACGTCCAGGTGCTCCTCGTCCCGCCGGCGCCGGGGGCCCTCGTCCCGGCGGGACGGGCGGTCCACGCCCCGGTGGCAGCGGTGGCCGGCCGTCCCCGGGCCAGATGCCGCCCCGGCCAGGTGGTACCGGTGGCCGGCCGTCCCCGGGCCAGATGCCGCCCCGACCAGGTGGTACCGGTGGGCCTCGACCCAATCCGAGCATGTTCCCCTCGCGTCCCGCAGGTCCCGGTGGTCCCCGCCCAGGTGGTGGCGGTGCCGGTGCCGGTGGTGGGCGACCGGCTCCCGGTGGCGGTGCCGGCCGTCCGGGCGGCGGCGGTAGTGGTGGTGGCGGCGGTGGCCGTCCCGGTGGCGGTGGGTTCGCCGGCCGCGGTGCACCCGGTCGTCCGGGCGGCGGTGCCGGCGCGGGTACGGGCGCGCCGGGTCGTCCTGGTGGCGGTGGCGCTCCCGGTGCCGGCGGTCCCGGCGGTCGCCCGACATCGGGCGGCAGGGGCCGCGGCGGCACGACCGCAGGCGCCTTCGGTCCCGGCGGTCGAGGCCGCCCGGGGCGCCAGCGCAAGTCCAAGCGCGCGAAGCGGCAGGAGTGGGAGAGCGGGCTGGAAGCCCCCCGCATGGGGGCGATGGTTCCGCGTGGGAACGGGCAGGCCATTCGACTGCCTCGGGGCGCATCCCTCGCCGATTTCGCCGACAAGATCGACGCCAACCAGGGCGCGCTCGTCCAGGTCGTGTTCACCCAGCTCGGCGAGATGGTGACCGCGACGCAGTCGTGCACGGACGAGACCCTGCAGTTGCTCGGGGTCACTCTCGGGTATGAGGTGCAGATCGTCAGTCCCGAGGACGAGGACAAGGAGCTGTTGGAAAGCTTCGACCTCTCCTTCGGTGGCGCATACGGCGACCAGGTCGAACTGTCCGCGCGTCCGCCGGTTGTCACCGTCATGGGCCATGTTGACCATGGCAAGACGAAGTTGCTCGACGCGATCCGGTCGACGGATGTGGTCGCCGGTGAAGCCGGCGGCATCACCCAGCACATCGGGGCCTACCAGGTCCGGGCGAAGGTCGACGGGGATGAGCGAAAGATCACCTTTATCGACACCCCGGGTCACGAGGCGTTCACCGCCATGCGTGCCCGCGGTGCGCAGGTGACCGACATCGTCGTGCTGGTCGTCGCCGCGGATGACGGCGTCAAGCCGCAGACGATCGAGGCGCTCAATCATGCCCAGGCGGCCAACGTCCCGATCGTCGTCGCCGTCAACAAGATTGACAAGGAAGGCGCCGACCCCCTGAAGGTGCGCGGTCAGCTCACCGAATACGGTCTGGTCGCCGAGGAATACGGCGGCGACGCCATGTTCGTCGACGTGTCCGCCCGTAACCGCACCAACATCGACGGTCTGCTGGAGGCGGTCATCCTCACCGCCGACGCCGCACTGGATCTGCGTGCCCCGACCGGCACGCACGCGCAGGGTGTCGCGATCGAAGGCCGACTGGACCGGGGTCGCGGCCCGGTTGCCACCGTGCTCGTCCAGCGGGGAACCCTGCGGGTCGGTGACTCGGTGGTCGCCGGCGACGCCTTCGGGCGTGTGCGGGCGATGCTCGACGAACACGGTGACCCGGTGCACGAGGCCGGCCCGGCCCGGCCGGTGCAGGTTCTCGGGTTCACCAGCGTCCCCGACGCCGGTGACAACTTCCTGGTCGTGCCCGAAGACCGGGTTGCCCGCCAGATCGCCGAGCGTCGCCAGGCGCGTGAGCGCAACGCCGAACTTGCGATGAGCCGCGGTCGCCCGACTCTGGAGACGATCCTGGAGCGGATGAAGGAGGGCGAGAAGACCCAGCTCAACCTCATCCTCAAGGGTGACGTGTCCGGTTCGGTCGAGACGGTGGAGGACTCGCTGCTCAAGATCGACGTCGGCGACGAGGTCTCCTTGCGGATCATCGGTCGTGGTGTCGGTGCGATCACCGAGAATGACGTCAACCTGGCGAGCGCATCCGATGCGGTGATCCTCGGGTTCAACGTCCGTGCGGAGGGCAAGGCGCGCGAGCTGGCCGAACGCGAGCGCGTCGACGTCCGCTACTACTCGGTCATCTACCAGGCGATCGAGGACATCGAGAATGCTCTCAAGGGCATGCTCAAGCCGGTCTACGAGGAAGTCCAGCTCGGCACGGCCGAGGTCCGCGAGGTGTTCCGGGTTCCCCGGATCGGAAACGTCGCCGGTTCCCTTGTGCGTTCCGGGCTCATCCGCCGCAACACCAAGGCCCGGCTCATCCGGGACGGCGTGGTCGTGGCGGACAACCTCACGGTCGAGTCGCTCAAGCGGTTCAAGGACGACGCGACCGAGGTCCGCGAGGGTTATGAGTGCGGTATCGGGCTCGGCTCGTTCAACGACATCAAGGTTGATGACGTGATCGAGACCTTCGAACAGCGGGAGGTTCCTCGCTCCTGAGGACGCGGACCATGTGGACTGGGACGGGAGTTTTCGACCTTCTCCTTGGCGACGTTCGGTCGCTCAAGGAGAAGCGGTCGGTGGTTCGGCCGGTGGTGGCGGAGCTCCGCCGCAGGTATGCGGTAAGCGCGGCGGAGACCGGCCATCTCGATCTGCACCGGCGGACGCAGCTGGGCGTCGCCGTGGTCGCGGCGGATCGAGCCCATTGCGTCGAGGTCGTCCAGGCGTGTGAAGGTCTTCTTTCGCAACGCCCGGAGCTGGAACTGCTCTCGGCGCGAATGCGCTATCTCTCCGATGAGGACCTGGAGTCCGACGAGGGTATGGACGGACCGCGATCGGTGGCGCGGTCGTGATGACGGGAGGAAGCCATGGCTGACCCTGCTCGGGCGCGCCGGCTCGCGGTGCGTATCCGCGAGGTGGTCGCCGCTGCCTTGGAACGGCAGGTGAAGGATCCGCGCCTGGGGATGGTCACCGTGACCGACACGCGGGTCACCCCGGACCTGACCGAGGCCACCGTCTTCTACACGGTCTACGGCGATGACCTCGACCGGATGGAGTCGGCGCGCGCGCTGGAGTCGGCCAAGGGCCTGCTGCGTAGCCAGGTCGGCCGGCAGACCGGTGTCAAGGTCACTCCTACCCTGACCTTTGTCCACGACCGTCTGCCTGACGACGCCCGTCATCTCGAGGACCTGATTCTCACCGCGAGGGAGCGGGACGCGGGCCTCGCGGGCGTCCGGGACGGCGCCCGCCCGGCAGGGGAAGCCGACCCGTACCGTAAGCCGCGTGTCGAGGCCGACGAGTCAGACGAGGCCGACGCGTCCGACGCCGACGAGCGCGACGAGGAAATGATGGGGGACACGCTGCGATGACCGACGTGACAAGCCTCGCCGACCTGTCCCTGCTCCCGGTTCCCCACGCGGGCGAGGGGACGGGCCGGGCGGGGTCCACGTCCGGCGAGGGCGAGGCGGTCGGCGAGCAGCGGGACCGCGCGGTCGAGGCGATCCGCTCCGCGTCCCAGAGCGGGGAGAACATCCTGCTGGTCGCGCACGTCGACCCGGACGGCGACAGCCTGGGTTCGGCGATCGCGCTGGGGCTTGCGCTGCGTGCCCTCGGGGCCAGAGCGTCGGTGTCATTCGACAGCGACCCGTTCGTGGTACCGCGCTCCCTGACGTTTCTGCCCGGCCAGGATTTCCTTGTCCCGCCGTCCCTGGTCGCGGCGACACCAGACCTCGTGGTGACGCTGGATGCGGGCAGCCTGGCCAGACTCGGGGCGCTGGGCCGGGTCGCCACCCGGGCACGGCGAATGGTTGTGATCGACCATCACGCCTCGAACACGCGGTTCGGGGACATCAACCTGATCGACCCGGACGCCGCCTCCACCAGCGTGATGGTCACCGGCGTCATCGACGCGCTCGGGGTTGAACTCGATCACGATATGGCTGTCGCGATCTACACGGGCCTGGTCACCGATACCGGTTCGTTCCGATACGGCGTGACCACGCCGGATGTCCACCGGCTGGCCGCGCGGTTGTTGGGCACCGGGATCCGCCACGATCTGATCACTCGTACGGTGTGGGACACCCACCGTTTCGGCTACCTGCGACTGTTGGGTGAGCTGCTCGGCCGAGCCCGCCTGGAACCCGAGCACGACCTGGTGTGGACGTGGTGTGCCTACGCGGACCTCACCGCCGCGGGTCTCACCCTCGATGAGATCGAGGGTGTGATCGATATCGTCCGGACCACGGCCGAAGCCGAGGTGGCGGTCGTCTGCAAGCAGGACGCCACGAACATCTGGAAGGTTTCGGTGCGTTCCAAGGGTGGCATCGACGTCGGTGCGGTCTGCACCGCGCTCGGGGGTGGTGGCCACCGCTTCGCCGCCGGCCTGAGTTCCACCGAAGCTCTGGAGCCGACCATGGCGACCCTGCGCGCCGCGCTGGTCCGGGCCCCCAGACTGCCGGGCTGATGGCTGGTGCGACCGCCGCGCTCGGCGTGGACGGGCTGGTCGTCGTGGACAAGCCGACGGGGCTCACCTCGCATGACGTGGTGGCCCGCGCTCGGCGGGTCCTGCACACGCGGCGGGTCGGGCACGCCGGCACGCTCGACCCGATGGCGACCGGTGTGCTGGTACTCGGGGTGGGCCGGGCGACCCGCCTCCTCGGTCATCTCGCGTTGACCGACAAGGTCTACACCGCGACCATCCGCCTCGGTGAGTCGACCACCACCGACGATGCACAGGGTGAGGTTGTCGCCGTGCGTGCGGTCGAGGTCGACGCGGCGCGGCTCGCCGTCGCCATGGCGGCTCTCACCGGCCCGATCGACCAGGTGCCGTCCGCGGTCAGCGCGGTCAAGGTGAACGGCGTCCGGGCCTACGCCCGGGTACGCGCGGGTGAGCAGGTCGTCCTTGCGGCGCGGCGGGTCACGGTGAGCCGGTTTGAGTTACTTGCCCGCACCGGCGTTGACCTTGATGTTGCCGTCGGCTGTTCCAGCGGCACCTACGTGCGTGCGCTGGCCCGGGACCTCGGCCGCGCGTTGGGCTGTGGCGCGCACCTGTGCGCCCTGCGCCGGGTGTCGGTGGGACCGTTCGATCTCACCGGGGCGCTCACCCTGGACGCGCTGGCGCAGGCCGGCGTCGGCGCACTGCGTCCGCTGCCCGACGCCGTCGCCACGCTGTTTCCCTGTCGGGAGGTGGATGCCGATGCCGCTCGTGCGATATCCCACGGCCGGCGTCTTCCCCCGTTCGGGATACCCGGCACGTACGGTGTTTTCGGTCCGGCCGGCGAGCTTCTCGCTCTTGCCGAGGACGCGCAGGGCGGCTGCCGGTCGCTGGTGGTCTTCGCCGGAGCCTGAGCCGCAAACGGCACCGATAGGCTTTGGATGTGCAGCGGTGGCGCGGGGTGCTGGAGACGCCGGATGACTGGCCCGGCGGTGTTGTGACGATCGGGTTCTTCGACGGCGTCCACCGCGGTCACCAGCAGATCATCCGTCGGGCGGTGGAACGCGCCCACCGGGCGGGACAGCTCGCGGTCGTGCTCACGTTCGACCCCCATCCGGCCGAGGTCATCCGACCGGGCAGCCATCCGGCGCTGCTGACGACGCCGGCTTTCAAGGCGGAACTACTGGAACGGCTCGGTGTCGACGCGCTGTGCGTCCAGCCCTTCACTCCCGAGTTCAGCCGGGTACCAGCGGACGGGTTCGTCCACGACATGCTTCTGCATCGGCTGCGGCCGAGCGCCGTGGTGGTCGGGGAGAACTTCACCTATGGTCACCGGGCGGCCGGGAACCTGGAGACCCTGCGTTGCAGCGGGGTGACCGACGGTTTTGCCGTGGAGGGCGTCCGGCTGCTGCGTGCGGACGACCACGTGTTGTCTTCCACCCATATTCGAGCGTGTATTGCCGACGGCGATGTGGTTACCGCTGCGCGTGCGCTCGGTCGTGACCACCGGGTGGAGGGAATCGTGGTGCACGGCGACGCACGTGGCCGCGCTATCGGATATCCGACCGCCAACCTTGCGACCACCGCGTACGCGGCAGTGCCCGCCGACGGTGTGTACGCCGGGCATGCCGTGTGGTCGGGTAAGCGGTATCCGGCGGCGATCTCCATCGGTACCAACCCGACCTTTGACGGGACGCAGCGGCGGGTTGAGGCGTATCTCCTCGACTTCGACGACGATCTCTACGACGCTCACCTCGCGTTCGAGTTCACCGAGCGGCTGCGGCCCACCCTGCGCTTCGACTCCGTGGCTGACCTGGTTGCCCAGATGGCCGCAGACGTCCTGGCCACCCGTAAGATCATCACTCCGGCGACGGACGAGCCTTAGGTACCCGCGGGGTTGGTAAGCTTCGACACCAGACGAGTGTGGTGTGTCCGTCAGCCTGGGTGAGGCAGACCCCGGGCGCGCATCCCACCCGCAGACAGGAAGAGGTTTCGCGTGCCGCTCGCGAGCGACGTCAAGCAGAAGATCTTGTCCGAGTACGCCACGGTCGAGCGTGATACCGGATCGCCCGAGGTGCAGGTGGCGATGCTCACCCGGCGGATCAGCGACCTGACCGAGCACCTGAAGATGCACAAGCACGACCACCACAGCCGCCGTGGGCTGCTGCTCCTGGTCGGCCGTCGGCGACGGCTGCTGAATTATCTCGCCAAGACCGACATAAGCCGCTACCGGTCACTGATCGAAAGACTCGGGCTGCGGCGGTAGGAATTGTCTGACCGGGTCCGTGACGGCGCGAGCCGCCGGTCCTCGGTGGTGGTGTCCGGGTGCGCCGTGTGGCGCTCCCCGGGGGCTTCGACTGAGCGCCGGCCTCCTCGGCAGGACGGACCCGGCCGATGTGAGGAGGAATGGTTCGAGTGGAGGACCAGACAACCGCGACTGAAGCGGTTATCGACAACGGAGCGGCCGGAATCCGGACGATCCGGTTTGAGACGGGTCGGTTGGCTCGGCAGGCTGCCGGTTCGGCAGTTGCCTATCTTGGCGACACCATGGTGCTGTCCGCCACGACCGTCAGCAAGCAGCCCAAGGAGCAGCTCGATTTCTTTCCGCTGACGGTGGATGTCGAGGAGCGGATGTACGCGGCCGGGCGTATCCCCGGCTCGTTCTTCCGGCGCGAGGGTCGGCCGAGTGAGGACGCGATCCTCACCTGTCGTCTGATCGACCGGCCGCTACGGCCGTCGTTCGTCAAGGGGTTGCGTAACGAGATCCAGGTCGTGGCAACGGTTCTCGCCCTCGATCCGGACACCCTGTACGACGTCGTCGCGATCAATGCGGCCAGCGCGTCGACCACGCTCGCCGGGCTGCCGTTCTCCGGTCCCGTCGGTGCCACCCGGGTCGGCTTTGTGGACGGGGCCTGGATCGCCTTCCCGACCCATGCCGAGCTGGAGCGGGCGACCTTCGACATGGTGGTGGCCGGCCGCGTGCTCGACGACGGCTCCGATGTTGCCATCATGATGGTTGAGGCGGAGGCGACGCCGGATACGGTGCCGCTGCTGGCCGCGGGTGCGCAGGCGCCGACCGAGGACGTCGTGGCCGCGGGGCTGGAGGCGGCGAAACCCGCCATCCGCGAGTTGTGTCGTGCCCAGCGCGAGCTGGCCGAACGTGCGGCCAAGCCGACCCGGCAGTTCCCGTTGTTCGTCGACTACCACGACGACGTCCTTGAGGCGCTGTCGATCGCCGTCGGCGACGAACTGTCCGCAGCCCTGCGGATCGCCGGCAAGCAGGAGCGGGAAACCGAGCTGGACCGGGTCCGTTCACTGGCCGCCGAGAAGGTCGTGGGCCAGTTCGAGGGCCGCGAAAAGGAGATTGCCGCGGCCTATCGAGCGTTGACCAAGAAGCTGGTACGCCAGCGCATCATCGCCGAGGGCGTCCGTATCGACGGGCGTGGGGTCACCGAGATCCGTGAGCTGTCGGCGGAGGTCGACTTCATTCCCCGGGTACACGGATCAGCCCTGTTCGAGCGGGGCGAGACCCAGATCCTCGGCGTGACCACCCTGGCCATGCTGCGGATGGAGCAGACGGTCGACACGCTCAATCCCGACCGCACCAAGCGTTACATGCACAACTACAACTTTCCGCCCTATTCCACCGGCGAGACCGGTCGGGTCGGTTCACCGAAACGCCGCGAGATCGGCCACGGCGCACTGGCTGAGCGGGCACTCCTGCCGGTGCTGCCCAGCCGGGAAGACTTCCCGTACGCCATCCGGCAGGTCTCCGAGGCGCTGGGCTCCAACGGGTCGACGAGTATGGGCTCGGTCTGTGCCAGCACGTTGTCGTTACTGAATGCCGGTGTTCCACTCAAGGCCCCGGTTGCCGGGATCGCCATGGGTCTGATCCACGAGGGTGACGACTTCGTTACGCTCACCGACATCCTCGGTGCCGAGGACGCCTACGGCGACATGGACTTCAAGGTCGCGGGCACGCGGGAGTTCGTCACCGCCCTCCAGCTCGACACGAAGCTGGACGGCATCCCCGCGTCGGTCCTCGCTGACGCGCTGGGCCAGGCCAAGGCCGCGCGGCTGGCGATCCTCGACGTCATGGCCGAAGCGATCGACGGCCCGGACGAGATGTCGACGCACGCCCCCCGGGTGATCTCTGTCAAGATCCCGGTAGACAAGATCGGTGAGATCATCGGCCCGAAGGGCAAGATGATCAATCAGATCCAGGCTGACAGCGGCGCTGAGATCACGGTCGAGGACGATGGCACCATCTACATCGGTGCCCAGGACGGCACCTCCGCGGAGAGTGCCCGGTCGGCGATCAACGCGATCGCCAATCCGCAGATGCCGGAGGTCGGGGAGCGCTATCTCGGCACCATTGTGAAGATCACAACCTTTGGTGCGTTCGTCTCCCTCACGCCGGGCAAGGACGGGCTGCTCCACGTCAGCAAGCTCAAGCAGCTTTCCGGTGGGAAGCGGGTGGAGAAGGTGGAAGAGGTGGTTCAGGTCGGCCAGAAGCTCCAGGTCGAGATCACTGAAATCGACAGCCGCGGGAAGATCAGCCTTTCTCCTGTGGCCGAGGACGCCGACAGCGTCCCGGCCGGGTCCTGACCGGCATCCCGTGAGCGGGACAGGTACTACGACCGGGGCAGGTCTGGTGCCAGATGGCACGCTTCGCGAGGAGCTGCTGTCCGGCGCCGTCCGGCGAGCCGTGTTGCCAGGCGGGCTGCGGGTGCTGACCGAGAAGGTGCCCGCGGTCCGGTCGGTGGCCATCGGGATCTGGGTCGGCGTGGGTTCCCGGGACGAGGATCCGTTGACGGCCGGCTGTTCCCACTACCTTGAGCACCTGCTGTTCAAGGGCACGCCGTCCCGGGACGCACTCACGATCAGTTCCGCGATCGAGGCGGTCGGCGGGGAGCTCAACGCCTTCACGACCAAGGAGTACACGTGCTACTACGCACGGGTACTCGACGGCGATCTCGTCGATGCGGTTGACGTGCTCTGCGACATGGTCTGTAACTCACTGATCACCGCTGCCGACGTCGCGGCGGAGCGGGGCGTGATCCTTGAGGAGATCGCCATGCACGACGACGACCCGAGCGACGTCGTGCACGATGTCTTCACCGCGGCCGTGTTGGGTGACACCGAGCTCGGCCGTCCCGTGCTGGGCACGATCGACTCCATTGAGGGCCTGGGCCGCGACACCATCGCCGACTACTACCGGTCCCGGTACACCCCGTCGGACACGGTGATCGCGATCGCGGGCAACATCGATCACGAGCGGACGCTCGCCCTTGTCGCGGCGGCGTTCGCCGACCGCCTGGGTGGGCCGGACGTCCCCGCCCCGGTGCGGGGGGGTTCCTACGCCTACCCGCAGGCCCGGGGCGTCGTGGTCAGCCAGCGTCCCACCGAGCAGGCACATGTCGTGCTCGGAACCGTGGGGATGGCACGCCGGGACCCCCGTCGGTTCGCCATGGGAATCATGTCCTCAGCGCTCGGCGGGGGAATGAGCTCACGCCTGTTCCAGGAGATCCGGGAGAAGCGGGGCCTTGCCTACTCCGTCTACTCGTTCGCGTCCCATTTCGCCGATGCCGGGCTGTTCGGCGTCTATGCGGGGTGTGCACCCCGGCGTGCGGACGAGGTTCTCGCGCTCTGCCGCGAACAGCTGGAGTTGATCGCGGCAGCGGGAATCACCGACGAGGAGCTCTCCCGGGCCAAGGGCCAGAGCCGAGGCTCGCTTGTGCTGGGTATGGAGGACACCGGCTCGCGGATGAGCAGGATCGGCAAGAGCGAGCTCATGCACGGTGAGCTTCTGTCCGTGGACGAGGTGCTCGCCCGGGTGGAGGCGGTGACCCTGGATGACGTCAAGGGTGTCGCCACCGACCTGCTGGCCCGGCCGCTCGCTCTGGGCGTGATCGGTCCCTTTGACGATCACGACTTCGCGTCCGTGGTCGCGGGGTGACCGAAACGATCCGGGTCGGTGTGCTCGGCGCCCGGGGGCGGATGGGGTCGACGGTCCGCGCGGCCGTCGACGCCGCCGACGATCTCACCCTGGTGGCGGCGGTAGATCTCGGGGACGACTTCGCCAGCCTGCGCGAGGCCGACGTGGTCGTCGACTTCACCCGGCCGGACGCCGTCATGGAGAACCTGCGATGGTGCCTGGACGCGGGCCTTCACGTGGTCGTCGGCACCTCGGGTTTTGACGGCGACCGGCTGGAGACGTTGCGCGGTTGGCTGGCCAGCACGCCGGAGCTCGGCGTGCTGGTGGCCCCGAACTTCGGTGTCGGCGCCGTGCTGATGATGCATTTCGCGGTCCAGGCGGCGCGTTTCTTCGAGTCGGTGGAGATCATCGAGATGCATCATCCCGGCAAGGTGGACGCCCCCAGCGGGACAGCGCTGCACACCGCGGAACTGGTGGCACAGGCACGGGTCCAGGCCGGTGGCGAACCGGCCGGACCGGATGCCACCGAGTCCGCATATGCCGGCGCCCGCGGCGCGCGGATCAGCGGGGTTCCCGTGCACAGTATCCGGCTTTCCGGCTTGGTCGCCCACCAGGAAGTGCTTTTTGGTGGCGCGGCCGAGACCCTGACCCTGCGTCACGACTCCTTCGATCGGACCTCGTTCATGCCAGGTGTGCTGCTCGGCGTGCGCCGGACTCCGGGACGTCCCGGCCTGACCGTGGGCCTGGAGGCCCTGCTCGAACTGTGAAGGTTCGTGTCGTTGTCGGTGTCGTGGTCGCCGCGGTCGTCTTCTATCTCGGCCTGATCGGCTGGCGAGGTGTCCAGCTGCTCACCCAGTCCAGCTGGACGGCCCGCGGGCTCGGCGTCGGCGTGCTGGCGCTGCCTGTGGTCGGGGTGGTCGTCATCCTGCGCGAGCTGGCGTTCGGGCGGGCGACCGAACGGCTGGGGCGCCACCTGCCGCAGGACGATCAGTCGAGCGACGCGTTGTCCCCGTTGCCACGGCGTCCGTCCGGCCGGATCGACCGGACCGCGGCTGACGAGGCCTTCGACCGTCGGCGCGCGGACGTCGAGGCGCAACCACGGGATTGGCGGACCTGGTACCGGCTCGCGGTCGCCTACGGCGATGCCGGCGACACCCGTCGGGGGCGCGCTGCGATGCGCCACGCAATCGCTCTGGAACGTATCCAATCTGCCGTGTGATCTCGATACGTTTCGGGGATGAGCGCGGGCGTCATCTACGGAATTGATCTTGGGACCACCTACAGCTGCGTTGCCCGGGTGAACAGATCGGGCGATCCCGAGGCGATTGCGCTGTCCGGCGGGGTGACCACGATGCCGAGCGTTGTGCTCTTCGTCGGTCCCGATGACTATGTCACCGGTGAACCCGCCCGCCAGCTCGCCCGCGCCCGCGCGGATGACGTCTGCGCGCTGGTCAAACGCCGGATGGGCGATGGTGACTGGCGCTTTGTGACGTCCGGGCGGGCGTGGTCCGCGCCGGCGGTGAGCAGCCTCATTCTGCGGGCGCTCGTCAGCGACGCGGCCTTCGCCGGTGGCGAGCCCATCCGTGACGCGGTCATCACCGTGCCGGCGTACTTCGGCGACGAGGAACGGCGGGCCACGGTCCTCGCCGGGCAGTACGCGGGCCTGTCGGTCGTTGACGTCATCAACGAACCGACGGCGGCGGCGCTCTCCTACGGTTTCGCCCGTTTCGACTCCGACGCGACCTTCGCCGGTCGCACGGCCCAGGAGGAGGTGGCGCTCGTCTACGACCTCGGCGGCGCCACGTTCGACGTGACCGTGGTCGAGCTCGCCGACCGCCGGATCTCGGTGGTCGCCATCGACGGCGACCACCGACTCGGCGGGGCCGACTGGGACGAAGCGCTCGCCCGGTACCTGTCCAGGCAGTTCCTGGACGCGCATCCGGGCGCCGCGGACCCGCTGGCCGACGCCGCGGCCGCCCAGGTCCTGCTATTGGCCGCTGAACGGACCAAACGCGAGCTCGGCGACCGGATGGAGACCACGGTCGCCGTCGAGCACGATGGACGCGTGCTGAAGGCGGTGGTGACACGGGGCGATCTTGAACGGTTGACGGCCGGGCTGCTGGAGCGGACCGTGACCCTCACCCGCTCGGTACTCGCCGCGGCCAGGGCGCGGGGCGTCTCCCGGCTGGACCGCGTGCTGCTGGTCGGAGGTTCCGCCCGGATGCCGGCGGTGGCCCGCCGACTCGGCGCGGAACTCGGCGTGCCGGTCGAGCTGTGTGACCCCGACCTCGCGGTGGCCAAGGGCGCGGCTCTCTACGGGGAGAAGAAGGCCATCGAGCGCCTGGTTCTCGCGGACCTGGTGTCACGGGGGCAGCTCGCCGACGGCGCTGCGTCGGATGCCGCCGCGCCCGCGGACCTGGCCGCGGCCTGCAGGCGTCTTGCGGCAGCCTTCGGGATCACTGCCGAACGGGTCCGGCGTACCGTCGAGGTCCAGCTGGTCAACGTGGTCTCCCGCGGCTTCGGAGTGTTGGCGCTCGACCGTTTCGGTGAACGCTGCGCGGTATTCCTCGTCCACCGCAACGACCGGCTACCTGTGGTGGTCCGGCGCAACTTCGGTACCGTCCGTGATGATCAGGATACCGTCACGCTGCAGGTGGTCGAACAGGGCGGCGGCGCCGAGTCGACCCGGATCGAGGATTCCATGATTGTTTCTCGGGCGGAGATCACCGGGATCCCCCCCGGCTTCCCGGCCGGCACCCCCATCGAGATCATTTTTCGGATGGGATTCGACGGTGTTCTCGATGTGACCGCGTTGCACGAAGGTCTGGCCGACCGTCGCCTGACCGTGCGGGTGGAGACCACCGCGGCCCTGAGCCAGGCCGATGTCGCCCGGGAACGCGACGCGGTGGCCCGCTTGCGTCGGCGGTAGAGCTGACCGGGCACGAGCGAGGGTCGGTACGGTGTGGGCATGCGCGTGCAGGTCATCGCCCAGACGCAGTTCACCCCGCCGGCCGACGTCGACTGGAGCACCGACGTCGACGGCGGCCAGGCGTTGGCGGAGTTCGCCGGCCGGGCCTGCTACCAGAGTTGGTCGAAGCCGAACCCGGCCACGGCGACGAACGCCGGCTACCTGCGGCACATCCTTGATGTCGGGCACCTGTCGGTGCTGGAGCACGCCACCGTGACGATGTACATCACCGGGGTTTCCCGTAGCCTCACCCACGAGCTCGTCCGGCACCGCCACTTCTCCTACAGCCAGCTGTCGCAGCGTTATGTGCCCGCGCATGGCACCGCGGTGGTCGAGCCCGATGTCATCGCCGAGGATCCGCGGCTGCACGAGCTGTTCACCGAGGCCACCGCCACGGCTCTGGACGCCTACGGAAAGCTCCTGGAGGGGCTGACGAAGCACTTCGCCGACGTGGCGGTACCGACGTCCCGGCGTAAGCAGGCCCGCCAAGCCGCCCGGGCCGTCCTGCCCAACGCCACCGAGACCCGGATCGTGGTGACCGGGAACTACCGGGCGTGGCGGCACTTCATCGCTATGCGGGCGAGCGAGGCCGCCGACACCGAGATTCGGGCACTGGCCATTGCCGTGTTGCGTGAGCTTCAGCAGCTGGCACCCAATGTTTTCAGCGACTTCGGGGTGACCAGTCTCGACGATGGAACCGAGATAGCCCTCAGCCCGCTGGCCGAAGGAGACGACGCATAACACATGTCCCCCGATGAGCTCCGGCGTATACACGCCTACTGGCGGGCGGCGAACTATCTGTCGGTTGGCCAGATCTACCTGCTGGACAACCCGCTGCTGCGCGAGCCGCTGCTGCCCGAGCACGTCAAGCGCCGGCTGCTCGGCCACTGGGGTACGACCCCGGGGCTCAACCTGATCTACGCGCACATGAACCGTGTGATCAAGGCGAACGATCTTAATGCGATCTACGTTATCGGTCCGGGCCACGGCGGTCCGGCCATCGTGGCGAACGCGTACCTGGAGGGCACGTACTCCGACGTCTACCCCTCGATCAGCCGGGATGCCGACGGAATGCGCAGGCTGTTCCGCCAGTTCTCCTTTCCCGGTGGTATCCCGAGTCATGTCGCGCCCGAGACTCCCGGTTCGATCCACGAAGGCGGCGAGCTCGGATACGTCCTCACCCATGCCTTCGGCGCGGCGTTCGACAATCCGGACCTGCTGGTCTGCGCGGTCGTCGGGGACGGCGAAGCCGAGACCGGGCCGCTGGCGGCGAGCTGGCACTCGAACAAGTTCCTGAACCCGGCCCGGGACGGCGCGGTGCTGCCGATCCTGCATCTCAACGGCTACAAGATTGCCCAGCCGGCCGTGCTCGCGCGCATTCCCGAGGCCGAGCTCGACCAGCTCATGCGTGGGTACGGATATCATCCATACCATATCAACGGCGGGGACCCCGCCGAGGTCCACCAGGGGTTCGCCGCCGTCCTCGACACGGTGGTCGCGGAGATCGAGGAGATCCAGGAGCGGGCCCGGGCGCACGGCGATTCCACCCGTCCGCTGTGGCCGATGATCGTTTTGCGCACACCGAAGGGCTGGACCGGCCCCGGTGTCGTGGACGGTGTCCCGGTCGAGGGCACCTGGCGTGCCCACCAGGTGCCGGTCTCCCACGTTCACGACAACCCCGAGCACCTCGCGGTGCTGGGGGAGTGGCTGCGCAGCTACCGGCCCGAGGAGCTGTTCGACGCAGAGGGCCGGCTTGTCGCCGAGCTTGCCGACCTCGCCCCGGTGGGCGACCGGCGGATGAGCGCCAACCCGCACACCAACGGTGGCGAGCTGCTGCGCGACCTCGCGCTGCCGGACTTCCGCACCTACGCCGTGGATGTGACGGTGCCCGCGAAGGCGTCCAGTGAAGCCACCCGGGTCCTCGGTGGATTCCTGCGGGACGTGATGGCGGCGAACTCGACGACATTTCGGGTGATGGGTCCGGATGAGACGGCGTCCAACCGTCTCGGAGCGCTGTTCCAGGTCACATCCCGCGCCTGGAATGCCGAGATCGTCGACGGTGACGACGATCTCGCACCGGACGGCCGGGTCATGGAGGTGCTGTCCGAGCACCTGTGCCAGGGCTGGCTGGAGGGATATCTCCTCACCGGACGGCACGGCTTCTTCTCGTGTTACGAGGCGTTCATCCACATTGTCGACTCGATGGTGAACCAGCACGCGAAATGGCTGAAGACGACCCGTGACATCCCGTGGCGGCGCCCCATCGCGTCCCTGAACTACCTCCTCACCAGCCATGTCTGGCGGCAGGACCACAACGGCTTCTCCCATCAGGACCCGGGCTTCATCGATCATGTGGTCAACAAGAAGGCGGAGATAATCCGCGTGTATCTCCCGCCGGATGCGAACACGCTGTTGTGCGTCGCGGATCACTGCCTACGAAGCCGGCATTACATCAACGTCATCGTCGCTGGAAAGCAGCCGGCGTTGAACTACCTGTCGATGGATGCCGCGGTCGCCCACTGCACCCGCGGCATCGGTATCTGGGACTGGGCCAGCAATGATGACACCGATATGCCGGATGTCGTCATGGCCTGCGCCGGTGACATTCCGACCCTGGAGACGTTGGCCGCGGTCGACATCCTCCGGCAGGATTTCCCCGAGCTGAAGGTCCGGGTCGTCAACGTCGTCGACCTGATGCGTCTGCAGGATGAGTACGAGCATCCGCACGGCATGTCCCACGCCCGGTTCGATGCGCTCTTCACCGCTGACCGCCCGGTCATCTTCGCCTACCACGGTTACCCCTGGCTGATCCACCGCCTGACGTACAGACGGACGAATCACCGGAACCTGCACGTCCGCGGGTATATCGAAGAGGGCACGACCACCACGCCGTTCGACATGGCGATGATGAACAATCTCGACCGCTTCCATCTGGTTATGGACGTCATCGACCGGGTTCCGGCCCTGGGCGCCCGCGCCGCGCACGTCCGGCAGAAGATGGTGGACGCGCGTATCGCGGCCCGGGCGTACACCCGCGACGTCGGCGAGGACATGCCTGAGATCTCCGACTGGACCTGGCCGTACTGACCCGTTGAGACTGACCCGTTGAGACTGACCCGTTGAGACTGGCCGGTGCCGTGAACGTCCTGGTGGTCAACGCGGGGTCGTCCAGCCTGAAACTTCGCCTCCTCGGGCCGGATGACGCCGTGCTGGCTGCGGTCGATCTCGGTGCCCGTGCGGGCCGCCCGGATCCGGACGAGGTCCGCACGGCGCTCGGTGACCTGACCCGGCTGGGCGCACTGCGCGCAGTCGGGCACCGGATCGTGCACGGCGGAACAGCGTTCGTCGATCCGGTCGTCGTCACCGACCGGGTGACCACGGAGCTGACCGCGCTGACCGCACTGGCGCCGCTGCACCAGCCGGCGGCGCTGGCGGCGCTGGCCCAGGTGCGAGCCGCGGTGCCCGACGTCGTGCAGGTTGCCTGCTTCGACACCGCCTTTCACGCCCGGATGCCACCCGCCGCGACCACCTACGCGGTGCCGGCGCACTGGCGCGATCATCTCGGCGTGCGCCGCTACGGCTTCCACGGCCTGTCCCACGCGTATGCGGCCCGGCGGGCGGTGGCGTTGACCGGCGGACGTCGGGTGGTCACGGCTCACCTCGGGTCGGGGGCATCGCTGGCCGCCGTCTGCGACGGTGTCGGTATCGATACGACCATGGGGTTCACCCCGTTGGAAGGTCTGGTGATGTCCACCCGTTCCGGCACGGTCGACCCGGGCCTGTTGCTGTGGTTGCAGACGTCGGTCGGCATGTCCGCGGATGATCTCACCGACGCCCTGTTCCATCGGTCGGGCCTGTTCGCGCTCGCCGGCACCGCCGACATGCGTGCCGTCGTCGACCGTGCCGCCGCAGGCGAGCCTGACGGCTCGCTGGCCCTGGCGGTCTACCTGCACCGGCTGCGTGCGCAGATCGCGGCGATGGCCGCAGCCCTCGGCGGACTCGACACGCTGGTCTTCACCGGCGGCGTGGGGGAGCGCTCCCCGGTGGTGCGTGCCGGCGCGGTGGCCGGGCTCGGCTTTCTCGGCGTGGCTGTCGACCCCGCGCGCAACGAGGCCCATACCGGCCCCGACTCCGCCAGCCCCGACTCCGCCAGCCCCGACTCCGACGTCACCGCCGCCGGCTCGTCGGTCCGGACGTTGATCGTCGAGGCTCGCGAAGATCTGGAGATTGCTCGCGGCGTCCGTGCGTGTCTTGCCACTGGTCAACGTTGAAGAAACACAACACGGTCCAAGCCGAGGGCGTCGGGTTGATCGAGGAGTTTGGCCAGCCCGCCGGCCCGCCGGCCCGCCGGCCCCTCACGGAATACCACGCCTGGATGTTCGATCGTCCGTAGTGCTTCGTCGACCAGTCGGTTTGCGGTTGACGACAGGGTCAGCCCTGGGTGTGCGGCCACGTACGCGGCCAGCCGTGCGGCGACGTTCACGTCGAATCGAACAGGTGTCAGGGTCTTCCTCGGCATGAACTACAGCGTTGTCGACGGGAGTTGCATGACAAGGCTCGGTGGCGTTGAGGACCGCCGTGATGGAGTCCTGAAGGTGAAGGGGTTCGCCGGCCCACTGTGGAGTGATCGAGGTGGGGTGGATGTGCGTGGTGGCGTCCTTGAGTCGGGTGAGAGGTTCACAACCGGCAGTGGTGGGGTGTTGGGATGGAATGACGGTTCCATCGGGTTTACGTACGGTGATGGTTTGGTCGGGATTGATGATGATGGTGAGCCCTGCTTCGTGTAGGGCATGGTGGTGGTGGCTGCAGATCAGGACGAGGTTGTCAAGGTCAGTCCGGCCGCCGTCGGCCCAGTGGATGGCGTGGTGGGCGTGCAGCCATCTGGTGTGGTCGCAGCCGGGGAACTGGCAGGTGCTGCGATCGCGAGCTTCCAGCAGGCGACGCAGCGCTTTCGGGACGGTGCGGTGGCGGCGTCCGGCGTTCGGGTTGGCCACAGTGGCGTCGCAGGCGAGGCGCCGGATGGTTTCCGGGTGCAGCGCGATGCCGGGTTCGACGTCGCCGCGCGCATCCTCGGGCGGGGTTTCGCTGGTCAGGAGGGCCTGGTCGACGTGGATGTTGACGGTGAAGCGGGCGGGGTCGGCCAACTGGGGTGCCTCGTTGCTGAGGAAGCCGGCAGCCACGGCTGTGAGCGCGTCAGCGTTTCCAGCCCGGTCGCGGGGAGGAGGCGTCTCCGTGGTTTCTCCTTCGGTGAGGCTGGTGTGAGCGGCGTCGATCGCTTTGATCAGGAGCGCGCCGTCCTCAGGTTCGAGGCGGGCGTGGACGACGAGGCTGCCGTCGTCGTCCCATCGCCAGAAGCAGGCGCGTCGGGCGCGTCGGGCGGCGACTTGCTCCAGCCCGTCGGCGCCGCGTAGACGGGTGTAGGCGGCGACGAGTCGCTCAAGCTGGCCAGCCGTGGCGTGCGTGGCCTGGCGGACCCATTCGGCCTCGGTGTCGACGTCTGCGACGCGGCTGATGGCACGGACCTTGGCGTAGGACAGCCGGCCGGCAGCGAACGCCTCCCGCAACGCGGGGAGCTGTTCGAGGGCATGCCCGACGCGCAGATGTTCGTAGCCGGTGCGCAGGCCGACGCCGCATTTCCAGGACAGCCAATGTGCGCATGAGCGGATGCCGACCCCGCTCCAGCCTTCGCGGCGGTCGAACGCAGCCACGGTCAGCAGCCAGGCGCACATGGCCGCCGAGATCCGCCCGGCCCAGGCGCAGATCTCGGATTCGAGCTGGTGGAGGGGGGCAGACTCCACATCAATTTCGAACATGCATTCGATTATGGGTCGGTTCCAGCTGTTCCGCAAGGGGTTGCGCGCGCTGGGCCCGGACGTTGCGCTCCGCGGAACACAATCTCTGCTCCGGCGCTTTCATGCCTGTCTGTCCGGTACGGGTATTGTCGCTCGCTGTGGTCACATTGCCGCCCCTCGGTCCGGGCAACGCCGGTCCGGGCAACGCAGCTCCGGGCAACGCAGCTCCGGGCAACGCCGGGCGTTGGCGGCGGTGGAGCGGCCGTGACGGTCGGGAGACCGCGAGGTTCCTCGACATCACCGATATCGATGACATCACCGCGACGCTGTTGGCTCCGCCACCGGAGTACGCGGGTCTCCGGCGCCGGGTGGTGGACCAGTTCACTCTCCTGAGCGCGAACCGGTGCCAGCTCCAGCGATCGGTCAACTGGGGTCCACTGGATCCGTTACTCACCGCCGTCGCCCGTCGGCATGGCCTGCTGACCCGCACCGGTGGTCGGTTACCCGACGAGGTTTCGCTGTTACTGCCGATCTCGACGATGCCGAAGCGGGCGTTGGTCGCGTTCAATCTGGTCGGGCCGGGCGGGTCGGATGCCCATCTGATGCCCTATCCGGCGAGTGTGACAACTCAGGGTAACCTCATTGTGCGGCTGGCGGAGCACATCGGTTATCCGCCGTCGGAGGCATCACGCTTCGTCGTCGATGCGATCTCCCGGTTCCGGCCTGGCCGGTTCAGCGGTAACCATCCGGGGCTCGTTCCACGACGCGGTGCGTCGCTCGGTGTGCGGGCGATACGTGAATATCTCAACAAGGAGGCGGAGCTGGCTGTGTCGGAGGCGACGGTCCGGTCGTGGGCCGCCCTCGTCGCCGGCACCGAGGCTATCCTGTGCCAGGCATTGGCCGAACCGCCCGACCCGCTGAGCAGCGCAGACAATCTGCTGTTGGCCGTGGGGGAGCTGTGTCGCGATCTTCGTGTACCCGTCGACATCGACGAGGCCGGTATCGAGGCGTATCTGCTCGACTTCGTGGCGTGGATCGATGCGCTCGGTGGGGCCGGCGCCGAGGCGGTTCCGGTGCTGTCCACGGTCGCCGAGTACGGCCGGCGTTGGGAGGCGCTCGCGGCGGTGACGCTTGATCCCTACCGGCCAGCTCTGATCAAGATGCAGGAGGAGCGCCGGACGGTCCTGGACCGGTGGAGCCCGTTGCGTGGTGGTGACCAGTCGCTGTGGAGCTGGCTCGTCAATCCGACCGCGCTGGTGGATCTTGATCCGGGGGGTCCGGGAAGCTACCACGTCAGTGTGGGGACCGACGACACGAGCATTGAGATTCGCCATCCGGCCGTGATTGACTTGTATAACCGGCCAGTCGAACGTATGTTCGTAGAAGACCTTCAGCGAAACCGTGAGGTGTATGCGTACTACACGACCGACGCGCGCCGCCCGGTGCGTGCGAAGCTGCTTGTGGGGCTCAGCGTCTCGCGCGACATCTGGCGGGTGAACCTGGCGATCCTGACTCTGATGATCTTCACGGTGGGGCTGTCGGTGTTGCCTTTCCAGTTGAATGTCAATGCGGTGACCGTGGTCACCGTACCGTCGTCGTTCGCGGCCACCTTGCTGCTGACCCGGGAGCGCAGCAGCCTGGCGGCATGGGTCCTTGAGCCTTTCAAGCTCGCCCTGCTTGTCCTGCTGGTGGCCTTGGCGGTCACTGCTGGCGCACGGGCCGCGTTTGGCTGGCACACCTCCGCGTAGCGACCGAGAGAGTAAACTGATCGTCGACACCCGAGGACGGGATGGTTGGCATGCCGAAGAACTACGGCCAGGGCGTGGGCGTTGACTCCTGGCGTGCTGGTGGTCTGCGGGGCCTGGTCCGGCTCGGCCGGATCGAGCTGTGGACGAGGCTGGATCGCAACATGCTGCGACCGCCCGACGCTGCTCCGGCCACTGGGGTGTCGTCACCACCTCGCCGTCGTTATCGGGATGCCGACGACTCGGCGTAGTCGTATCGTCGAGGTTCCCCAGGCGGACGTTGCCTGACAAGGCACTAAGGTGACTGACATGTCAGTGTTGTCCCGAGCACCCTTCGGTCGCATGATCACTGCGATGGTCACCCCGTTCGCCGCGGGTGGCAAACTCGATCTTGATGGTGCCGCTGGGCTCGCGGAGCATCTGGTGGACGCCGGGAACGAGGGTCTGGTCGTCAACGGCACCACCGGGGAATCGTCTACCACCTCGGATGCGGAAAAGGAAGAGCTGCTGCGGGTGGTGGTCGAGACGGTTGGTGCCCGTGCCGCGGTGATCGCCGGGGTGGGGACCAATGACACCCGTCACACCGTGGAGTTGGCCAGGGCTGCGGAGAAGGCCGGCGCGTGCGGTCTGCTGGTCGTGAGTCCCTACTACAACAGGCCCCCGCAGGCGGGGCTCCTCGTGCACTTCACCGCCGCCGCCGACGCCACCGGCCTTCCTGTGATGATTTACGACATACCTGGCCGGACCGGTGTGTCGGTGGCAACAGATACGCTGGTGCGACTCGCCGAGCATCCGCGGATCGTGGCGGTCAAGGACGCCAAGGACGACCTTGGAGCGTCATCGTGGGTCCTTGCCCGTACGGATCTTGCGTATTACTCCGGGACGGAGATGCTCAACCTCCCGTTGTTGTCGGTGGGTGCCGTCGGGGTGGTGAGTGTCGTCGGGCATGTCGCCGCCAGCCGGATCCGCTCGATGATCGACGCTTTCGACGCAGGTGACGCGGTCCGTGCCCGTTCTCTGCACATGAGTCTGCTTCCGGCGTACGAGGGCCTATTCAGGAACCAAGGTGTGATCATGACAAAGGCTGCTCTCAATATGGCAGGACTGCCCGCTGGCGGTGTCCGCCCGCCACTGGTCGACGCGACGGACGATGAACGCGAGCGACTGCGTGTCGACCTCGCTGCGGCCGGGGTCGATCTCTGCGTGGACGCGAGCGCGACGGTGGGGTCCGCGTGAGCCATCCCCATCCCGGGTTGGGAACGCCACCGCCGCTGCCCCCGGACGGTCTGCGCATCGTCGCGCTCGGCGGCCTGGGCGAGATCGGCCGCAACATGACCGTGTTCGAGTTCGACGGCCGGCTGCTCGTCGTCGACTGTGGGGTCCTGTTTCCCGAGACGGACCAGCCGGGCGTCGACCTGATCCTTCCCGACTTCACTGCGATTCGGGACAGGCTCGACGCGATCGATGCGGTCGTGCTCACCCACGCGCACGAGGACCACATCGGCGCCGTGCCCTACCTGCTACGTGAGCGTGCGGACATTCCGCTGGTCGGTTCCCGGCTGACCCTTGCGCTGATGGTGGCCAAGCTCGCCGAGCACCGCATCAGCCCGGTCACGATCGAGGTCCGGGAGGAACAGACCCAGAGCTTCGGCCCGTTCAACTGCGAGTTCTTCGCGGTCAACCACTCCATTCCGGACGCTTTGGCTGTCGCGATCCGCACTCCGGCGGGCCTTGTGCTGCACACCGGCGACTTCAAGATGGATCAACTACCCCTTGACGGTCGCCTGACCGACCTCGGTGGTTTCGCCCGGCTCGGCCGGGAAGGCGTCGATCTGCTTCTGTCCGACTCCACCAATGCCGAGGTACCGGGTTTTGTCACATCCGAGCGGGAGATTGCCCCGGTGCTCGACGGCGTGTTCCGGGATGCCAAGAAGCGGATCATCGTCGCGTGCTTTGCCAGCCATGTGCACCGGGTTCAGCAGGTTCTTGACGCGGCGGAAGCTCACGGTCGCTCGGTGTGCTTCGTCGGGCGGTCGATGGTCCGTAACATGGGGGTGGCCCGCGATCTCGGGCTGCTCAGGGTGCCGACCGGCCTTGTGATCGATCTGCGGGATGTCGGTGCGTTGCCCGACCGCAACATCTGCCTGGTCTCGACCGGGTCCCAGGGCGAGCCATTGTCGGCGCTGTCGCGGATGGCCAACCGCGACCACGCCATCCAGATCCAGGCTGGCGACACGGTGGTGCTGGCCTCCAGCCTGATACCCGGCAACGAGAACGCGGTCTACCGGGTGATCAACGGTTTGGCTCGCTGGGGCGCGAAGGTCGTTCACAAGGGGGTGGCAAAGGTCCACACCTCCGGCCACGCCCCAGCAGGTGAGCTGCTCTACGTCCTCAACGCCACCCGGCCGTCCAACGTGATGCCGGTGCACGGCGAATGGCGACACCTGCGGGCACACGGCGCGCTCGCCGAGGCCAGCGGTGTACCCGCCGACAGGGTGGTGCTGGCCGACGACGGCATGGTCGTCGACCTCGTCGACGGGCAGGCGAACATCACCGGTGTGGTCCCGTGCGGCTATGTCTACGTCGACGGGCTCGCGGTCGGCGACGTCGGCGAACCAAGCCTGAAGGATCGCCGCATCCTGGGCGAGGAGGGCTTCATCACGATCATGGTTGTCGTTGACGCGGCGTCCGGAAAGGTCGTGGGTGGTCCGGAACTGTCGACACGGGGCTTTTCCGACACCCACGATGCTTTCGAGCAGGTTCGCGGACTGGTCACCGAGACGTTGGCGGAAGCGATGCGGTCGGGGATGGTCGACGTCGGCGCGCTCCAGCAGCTGGTACGTCGCACGGTCGGGCGCTGGGTCAGTGACACCTATCGACGTCGTCCGATGATTATTCCGGTTGTCGTCGAGGTCTGATCCGGCCCGGGGCGACGCGCCCGGAAGGTCGCGGTTGCCCGATGTCAGCGCCGCGGACCTGTACCCTCGGCGCGTGGCCACGCGGGCAGGTGGCACGCGTACGCGTGCCCAGGGCGGGACGGCGAGTTCCCGAGCCGCGCCCGCGCGGCGCCCGCCGGCGAAACCCCGGTCGAATGCACAGTCGAAGGGACAGAAGGGCGGTCGCGCAAAGGCGCCGCCACGCAAGCCCGGTGTGCCCTTCACGCTGCTGATCGCCCGGAGCGTCATCCGGTTGACGGTGCGTTTCTGGCTCGCTGCGGCTACGCTGCTGGGCAGTCTGCTACGCCGAATCGGCCGCGGCGCTCGTGACCTTCACATCGACGGGACCCACCAGCGGGACGGTGTGGCGCTCGCCGCGCTTGGTGCCACCGTCCTCACGGCGGCGGCAGTCTGGTTTCACGCCGCCGGGCCGGTCGGACGGGTTGTCTCCGTGGTGCTGCACTTCCTGGTCGGCGTGGGCGCGGTGGCGCTGCCGCTGTTCGGCTTGGGCACGACCTGGAGACTTGTCCGCAGTCCCAGCGATCCAGACAGCCGCGGCCGGGTGGTGATCGGCTGGACCGCGTTCGCGTTGGGCGCGCTTGGGATCGTGCACCTGGCGCGCGGAGTTCCCGACTTCGCCGCCGGCCAGCACGCGATGGGGAGGGCGGGTGGGCTTGCCGGGTTCCTCGCCAGCTCGCCGCTGACTGGTGCCGTGACGGCCTACCTGGCCGCCCCGCTTCTGATTCTGCTCAGCTTGTTCGGCGTTCTCGTGATCACGAAGACGCCGATCCGCGCGGTTCCTGACCGGCTGCGAGACCTACAGGACAAGCTCCTGGTGGGCATCCTCGCCGCCGATGACCGGGATGACGTCGACCGGGATGACGAACCGGACGACAGGCGGGGCAGGGATCAAGCTGCGTCGGTCGAAGGACGGCAGCTCGTTGACGATCTGCTGGGAATCGCCTCGGCAGACGTCTTCGACATCGACGCGCCGACGACTGACGCGCCGACGACTGACGCGCCGACGACTGACGCGCCGACGAGTGACGCGCTGGCGGCTGAAGAGCCGACGGCTGAAGAGCGGGCGCCCGTGCCGAGAGCCCGGCGCAGAACGCCGAAGGTGCCCGACCCGGCCCCGGTGATGCACTTCGTGGCGCCCAGCGCGGGTGGCGGTGTGGACAGCACCTACGTGCTGCCGTCGCCGACCCTGCTGCAACGGGGAACGCCGCCGAAGGTGCGGTCGGCCGCGACGGACACGGTGATCGCCTCACTGACGGATGTGTTCTCCCAGTTCCGGGTCGACGCCCGGGTGACTGGCTTCACCCGCGGGCCGACGGTGACCCGCTACGAGGTGGAGCTCGGTTCGGCCGTGAAGGTGGAGCGGATCACCCAGCTGGCCAAGAACATCGCGTATGCCGTCAAGAGCGCCGATGTCAGGATCATCAGTCCGATCCCGGGCAAGAGCGCGGTCGGTGTCGAGATCCCCAACACCGACCGGGAGCTGGTCTCCCTCGGTGACGTCCTGCGCAGCACCGAGGCGACCGGCAACCCACATCCGCTGATGGTGGGGCTGGGCAAGGACATCGAGGGGGGGTATGTCGTCGCGAACCTGGCGAAGATGCCCCACATCCTCATCGCGGGCGCCACCGGCGCCGGTAAGTCGACCTGTATCAACACGCTGATCACAAGTGTGCTGGCGCGGGCCAGCCCTGACCAGGTGCGGTTGGTGCTGGTCGACCCGAAACGGGTCGAACTGACCAACTACGAGGGCATCCCACATCTGATCACGCCGATCATCACGAATCCGAAGAAGGCCGCGGACGCGCTGGCCTGGGTTGTCAAGGAGATGGAGAACCGGTACGAGGATCTTGCCGCCTGCGGGGTTCGCCACGTCGACGACTTCAACCGCAAGGTCAGAGCGGGAGAGATCGTGGCGCCGCCGGGCTCGGAGCGGGTGTACGTGCCGTATCCGTACATCCTGACGATCGTCGATGAGCTCGCCGATCTGATGATGGTGGCGCCACGGGACGTGGAGGACGCGATCTGCCGGATCACGGCCATGGCACGAGCCGTCGGCATCCATCTTGTGCTGGCGACCCAGCGCCCGTCGGTGGACGTGGTGACCGGTCTGATCAAAGCGAACGTGCCGTCGCGGTTGGCGTTTGCGACCTCGTCCCTGGCGGACAGCCGGGTCATCCTCGACCAGGCCGGTGCCGAGAAGCTGGTCGGGCTCGGTGACGCACTCTTCCTGCCGATGGGTGCGGGCAAGCCGGCTCGTATCCAGGGCGCCTTTGTTTCCGAGGAGGAGATAGCGGCGATCGTCGCCCATACCAAGGAACAGGCGACTCCGGCGTTCCGCGAGGATGTGTTCGTCGGTCAGGGCGAGTCCAAGAAGGACGTCGACGAGGACATCGGCGACGATCTTGCTTTGTTCCTGCAGGCGGTGGAGCTGGTGGTGTCCACCCAGTTCGGGTCGACGTCGATGCTCCAGCGCAAACTGCGGGTGGGCTTCGCCAAGGCCGGCCGGTTGATGGACCTCATGGAAAGCCGCGGAATCGTCGGGCCCAGCGAGGGCTCGAAGGCGCGGGACGTGCTGGTCATGCCCGACGAACTTGAGGGTCTCCTGACAACCCTGCGTAATGGATAGCAAGCGTCCTGGTGGTCCTGAGGACCGGCTTTCGGCTGGTGGCCGACGACCGTAGACTCAAGCCCACTGATCTGACCGGTGCGGAGGTTGGCCATGCGGTCCGATGCTGGCGTGGGTGCGGCGCTTGCCGCGGCCCGTGGCGCGCGGGGCATGTCCGTTGCCGAGGTCAGTGAGCGGACCCGTATCCGCGTGACGTTGATCAAGCAGATGGAGAACGAAGACTTCGCCGGTTGCGGCGGCGTGGTGTACGCACGTGGTCACATTCGGAGTATCGCTCGTATGTTGGAGATCGATCCGGAACCCTTGATCGCCGACTACGACCGGGTGCACGGCCGGGTGCCGGAGGCGCCTGTGCTTCCGCCCCGGGAGTTCGACCCGCTTATCGCCGGCGGCGGGCCGCGACGTCAGGGTTTCGCCCGGATGCCGGCGGTAGCCATCTCGCTGGCATCGGTGTGCGTGCTGGTCGGCCTCGCCGTCGTGCTGACTCCGGGCGGGTCCGGCGGGACTGCCGGAGTCGCGCAGGGCGCCACCGCCACCGCCACCGCCGCTGTCGTTGCGCCGTCGTTGCAGGGTGGGGCCGCGCCGGCCCAGCCCGCCACCACACCCCGGCCGACGACACCGCCGCCGGCCGGGGTGAACGTCCTCGTGGCGGTTCGTGGTGATCCGAGCTGGCTGGAGGTCCGCGACGAGAGCGCCCGGGTTCTCCTACAGCAGATCCTGCAGCCCGGTGACAGCCGTACAGTCACGGCCGATCGTTCCATGGAGATCAAAATGGGGAATGCGGGGGCCGTTGATGTGTCCTGTAATGGGCGGAATCTGGGGCCGAGCGGGAACCCTGGCCAGGTTGTCACCGTCCGCGTCGGTCTCGGTACCTCGGGAGACTGCATCGTTGGTGGTGCGGTGCCCCGGTAGCCTGACGTCGTGCCCGATCGCCCCGTTCGCAGCGTCGCCCTGATCACATTGGGATGTTCCCGTAACGATGTGGACTCCGAAGAGCTGGCAGCGCGGCTCGGTGTCGACGGCTGGACGGTGGTCGACGATCCGAGCGGCGCCGACGCCGTGGTTGTGAACACCTGCGGTTTCATCGAGGTCGCAAAGAAGGACTCGATCGACACCGTGCTCGCCGCCGCCGACCTGCGTGACAGTGACGGGGGCCCGCGGGCGGTGGTCGCCGTGGGGTGCCTGGCTGAGCGGTACGGCCGGGAACTGGCGGACAGCCTGCCGGAGGCGGACGCGGTACTGGGTTTTGATGCCTACCCGGCGCTGGGGCGACATCTGGATGCCGTGCTGCGCGGTGAGACGCCACGCGCACACACCCCGCGTGACCGGCGGACCCTGCTTCCGATCACTCCCGTGGACCGGCAGCGGGTCGACCGCCCGGCACCGGAAGTCCTGCGGAAACGCCTGGTCGGCGGTCCGGTCGCGCCATTGAAGATCTCCAGTGGATGCGACCGTCGCTGTGCGTTCTGTTCGATTCCGACGTTCCGTGGCTCGCATGTCTCCCGTCCACCGCAGGAGGTCATGGCCGAGGCAGAGTGGCTGGCCGGTCAGGGCGTGCGGGAACTGGTCCTGGTCAGTGAGAACTCGACCTCCTACGGCAAGGACCTGGGGGACCTGCGGGCGCTGGAGAAGCTCCTTCCCCAGCTGGCCGCGATCGCAGGCGTCGTGCGCGTCCGGGCCGTGTACCTTCAGCCGGCGGAGGTGCGGCCGTCCTTGCTGGAGACGCTTCTGACGACATCCGGGGTCGCCCCTTATCTCGATCTGTCGTTCCAGCATGCGAGCCCGTCGGTACTTCGGCGGATGCGCCGATTCGGCGGCGCTGACGCCTTCGGTGACCTACTGGCCCGGGCGCGCGCCTTCGCCCCGGAGCTCGGGGCACGTTCGAACGTGATCCTCGGTTTTCCGGGCGAGACCCCGGCGGACGTCGCGATTCTCGAGCGTTTCCTCGCTGACGCCGATCTTGATGCCGTCGGGGTCTTTGGCTATTCCGACGAGGATGGCACCGAGGCGGCCAGCCTGCCCGACAAGGTCACCCCGGCAACCGTGCGCCGGCGTCAGCAACGGGTCACCGACCTGGTGGAGCAGCTGACCGCCGAGCGGGCACAGCGGCGGATCTCCTCGGTCGTCGAGGTTCTCGTGGAAGAGGTCGTCGGCGGGCTGGCGCATGGGCGGGCGGCCCATCAGCAGCCCGAGGTTGACGGCGCATGCACCGTTGCGTTGCCGGCCGGATCGGTTGCGGAGGTCCGGGTGGGGGATCTGGTGAGCGCCACGGTGGTTGCGACCGAGGGTGTTGATCTGATCGCCGAGTTCGTCGAGTTCGTCAATGTCGTTGATTCCGTGTCGAGGTGAGTGCACCCGGGCCGGGTACTGCCGTCAGCCGGATGAACCTGGCCAACGCACTCACCGTCCTGCGGCTCGCGCTCGTGCCGGTGTTCGTGGCGTTGATGTTCGCAGCCGGTGGTCACGTCGCGGGCTGGCGGGTGGCCGCATGTGTCGCGTACGCGGTCGCGGCGCTGACCGATCAGGTTGACGGGTATGTTGCCCGCAGCCGGAGCCTCGTCACCGATTTCGGGATCATCCTCGACCCGATCGCGGACAAGGCACTGACCGGCGCCGCGCTGGTGTCCCTCTCCCTCCTGGGCGACCTGCCGTGGCCGGTGACCGTCGTCGTCGCGGTCCGGGAGGTCGGTGTGACGCTGCTGCGGTTGTGGGTGATCCGGCGCGGGGTCATGGCGGCCAGCCGCGGTGGCAAGCTCAAGACCCTGTTGCTCAACTGTGCGCTCGGTCTCTATGTTCTACCGCTGGACGGGGTGGGCGCGTCAGCCAGGGCGGTCATTCTGGCTGCCGGTGTGCTGGTCGCGGTCGTCACGGGTCTGGATTATGTGGGGCGGGCACTGGCCTTGCGGCGGGCGGCGACGCAGGTTACCCAAAGAGCGCTGGAGGACAGCGATGCGAGTTGAACTGCTGGCCGTGGGAGACGAACTGCTTTTCGGAGACATTGTCAACGGCAACGCCGCATGGCTCGGGCGGCAGCTCGCGGATGTGGGTGTCGTGCTGAAGACCTCCACGGTGGTGGGTGACGACGTCGAGATGATCGCGGCCAGGATTGCCGAGGGCCTCGGTCGGGCGGACGCCGTCATCATGACCGGTGGGCTGGGGCCGACCCAGGACGATGTGACCCGCGAGGGGATCGCCCGGGCCGCCGGGGTGGGGCTGCGCCGGGACGCCTTCCTGGAGGCGATGCTGCGTAGGCGTTTTCGTGCGCTCGGGCGGGAGGGCCCGGCCGCCGGCGGCGTCGTGGCGCCGGAGATGAACTACCGCCAGGCGGACATACCCGAGGGTGGCGAGCCGTTACCCAACGAGGTCGGTACGGCACCCGGCATCCAGCTGGAGATGGCGGGCGGGGTGGTGTATGCGATGCCCGGGGTGCCGCACGAGATGTACCCGATGTTCACCGGGTCGGTCCTGCCGGATCTGCTCCGCCGGGCGGGCGAGCCCGCGGTCGTGGTGCACCGGGTGCTGCGGACCGCCGGGGTCTGGGAGTCGGTGGTCGCCCATGCCCTCGCCGAGGAGATCGACCGGCTCGCCCCGATCGGCAACCCGACGATCGCCTTTCTCGCCAGCGGCGGTCAGACCCGGGTCCGGATCAGCGCCCGGGCCGGTGACCGGGCGCAGGCCTACACGCTCATCGAGCCGGTCGAGGCGGCGGCGCGGGCAGCCCTGGGCAGTGCGCTCTACGGCGTCGACGACGACACGTTGGAGGGAACCGTCCTGGGCCTGCTCGCAGACCGGGGCGAGACCCTCGCGGTCGCCGAGTCGTTGACAGGCGGTCTACTCGCGGGGCGCCTCACCGACGTCCCGGGCGCGAGCGCGGTGTTCCACGGCGGCGTGGTCACCTACGCAACCGACGCCAAGGTGTCGGTGCTGGGCATCGACGCGGGGCTGCTGGCCACCAGCGGCGCGGTGTCGACCGAGGCGGCCGCGGCGATGGCCACCGGCGTCCGGGACCTGCTCGGGGCGACCCACGGGCTCGCGGTGACCGGCGTGGCCGGTCCCGACGAGCTGGAGGGCAAGCCGGTCGGGACGTTGTACATCGGTATCGCGGGGCCGTTCGGCGTGGAGACCAGGTCTGCCCGCCTGCCCGGAGACCGGCCGCAGAACCGTACCTACGCAGTTGTCCAGGCATTGGACGCCCTTCGGCGTACCCTGGCAGTTCATACGTGCCAGCCGGGATGAATCGCGGACGCGGGTTGCTTACATAGTTACATTCGCATCAACGGTCGGCCATCCCGGTGGACGGCAGGTATACGGTAAGGCCCAGCCCGAGGACGAAGGAGGAGGCACGATGGTCCTGCTCCGACGCATGCTCGGCGAGGCATTGCGCCGCCGCCGTCAAGATCAACATCGAACCCTCCGTGAGGTGTCCTCCGCCGCGAGGGTATCGCTCGGATACCTCTCCGAGATCGAACGTGGGCAGAAGGAGGCGAGTTCGGAGCTGCTCGCCGCGATCTGTGCGGCGCTCGGTGTCCGGCTGGCCGATCTGCTCCGTGAGGTGAGCGACGACCTGGAGCTCGCCGAGTTCGCCGCCGGTGGGTCGGCGCGGGTTGGCGGCCCGATGGCGGGTATGGCGGCCATGGCGGCACGCGGGGGCGGCACATCCACCGCCGTGGTGGAGCGCGCAGCTTAGCTTCGCGGCGTAGCGCCGGCGTGGGACGATCGGTGCATGGCGAACGTCGTCCGCAAGTTCTACCGCTACCTGTCTGCATCGGCGAACCGGAAGCTGGACGACCGGGCCGATCCGCGGGTCCAGATCGACCAGGCGATTACTGAGGCCCAGCGTCAGCATCAGGCACTCGTCGGGCAGGCCGCCGCCGTGGTGGGTAACCAGCGGCAGCTGGAGATGCGGATGGCACGTCAGATCGACGAGGCGGAAAGCCTGGCCGCATCCGCGCGCCAGGCCGTCATACTCGCCGATGCGGCCAACGCGAACGGCGATGCGACCGGCGGCGAACGGTACGAGCAGACCGCACGGGCTTTCGCCGGCCAGCTCGTGGCCGTGGAGAGTTCTCTGGAGGAGCTCAAGGCCCTGCACCAACAGGCCACCTCCTCGGCAGAGCAGGCCCGTCGTGCCGTCGAGGACAACACCGCGCGGTTGCAGGGGCAGCTTGCCGAGCGCGCGCGCCTGCTGACCCAGATCGAGCATGCCGCCATGCAGGAGCAGCTGAGCAAGGCCCTTGATGGAATGTCCCAGCTGACTCCGCCGGGTGACACCCCCACGCTGGCGGAGGTCCGCGACAAGGTCGAGCAGCGCTACGCGGTATCCCTGGGACGCCATGAACTTGCCTCCCAGGGCGTGGAGGCCCGGATGTTGGAGATCCGCAGGGCGACCATGGACGCGAAGGCGTCCAATCGGCTGACCGAGATCCGCACAGCGCTGTCCGCCGACAAGCGCTCCCCGGACCAGTTGGAATCCTGACCCGATGCTGGTGAATTACCTACCGGAGTGGCTGCGCGCCGACGTGGAACGCCGGAGCCTGGCACGCGGTGAGCGGCGGCTCGTCCGGGGGCACGCTCGCCGCCGGCGGCGGGCCGAGCGGTCCACCCGGCTGTGGATCGGGGTGGCCGTCGTCGCCCCGGCGATCGCGGCGGTGGAGGGCAGCTGGGGGTGGCTGGTCGTGGCGGCCGGCGCGTTGGCCCGGGCAGGCCTGGCCTGGCACCAGGCACAGGGCGCCGCGTCGTTGTCGCCCGTGGTCCTGCCGCTGCCGAGCGCACCCTTACCGTCGCGGGTACGCCTGTACGGGTCGGCCGCGGCGGACCCGTTGCAGCGCGGTGAGGCGGCAATTGCCGCGCTTGCGGCGATCATGCGGGCGTCGCCGCCGGGACCGGCCGCCGAGGCGGTCCGCGCGGCGATGGCATCGGCCGCGGAGGTGGTGGACAGCCTGCGGAATCGGGCCCAGCACGTCCTGGCCTGCGAGTCGGCGGCTCGGGCGGTTGCCGACGCCGGCCGCCGTGCCGAGATCATTTCGACGGTCTCGGACCTGGTGAGCGCGATGAACGCCGCGGTGCAGGCGTTGGACGCCATGCTGGCCGCCGCCACCGACCTGCTCGCCTCAACGGTCTCGACCGTCTCAACACCGTTGACGCCGGGGCAGCTCGACGGTCTTGACCGCCAGACGGCCACCCTGCGGGCCTTTGCCGAGGGCTTGCGTGACCTCAGGCGCTGACCTCAGGGGCTGACCTCAGGCGCGCAGCCGCAGGCCGCTCGGAGTGTGCTGGAAGCCCGCGCGTTCCAGCGCACGACCGAGTTCGCTGCCGAGCAGGTCATGAGCAAGCCGCAGCTGGCCGCCGGCCCTGCGGACGGTGTCCACGAGGGCGTCCGCCGCCGGCGCCAGGACCGTGGACTCGTCCGTCCAGGTCAACACGGTCCTGCCACCGCGTTCGACATACATGATTAACTCGCCGTCGACCAGGACGACCAGCGCGCCGGGCGTGCGCCCTGGTCGGTGCCCACCGCCGGCCGGTGCGGGCCATGGCAATGCCGCGCCGTAGGGGTTGGCGGGATCGGCCGCGGCCAGTACGACCGCACCCGACGGTGGCGTGGTGGCCCGCAGCCGGTCGACCGCGCCGGTGACGGCGAACTGAGCCGCCCCGAGGGACTCCACGAAGTAGCCGCGCCGGCATCGGCCGGAATCTTCGAATGCCGACAGGACGCGGTACATCCCGGCGAAGCCGCCTGGGATCCGTTCGGCTGCGACCGCACCGCGGGTGACGATCCCATACCGTTCGAGCATCGCTTCGGCCTGTGCGTGGGCTCGCAGCGTCGGATCCGGATCACGTTCGGGCAGCAGGGACCAGCGGCCGGCGACCGTCGGTGGGCCGCCGCGGCGCGGCATGGCCGGACGCGGGATGCGCTGGTTGCTCCGGTGGGTACCGCGCCCACCGCTCAGCGCGGCTCGCAATGGGGCGAAGGTGTCGTTGGTGACCAGGCCCGCCCACACCAGGTCCCACAGGGCGCTTGCGAGCGCGGTGTCGTCGAGACTGGTGACCCGGTCGGACAAGGTCCGGAAGAACAGCGCAGCCTGTCCGTCGAGGGCCGCCAGCACCGCGCCGTGCAGCGGGGTGCTGGCGGCGTCCGGTACCGCCGGGGGCAGCAGCAGGGCCGCGGCGTCCGCTGGCACCAGGGTCACCCAGCCGTCGTTGCCGGGCAGGCCGCCGGCCCCTGCCCACAGTACCTCGCCAGACACGCACAGCTCATCAAGGAGTGCCGGGCTGTAGCCCGACACCCGACTCGGCAGGACGAACTGTTCCCAGGCGCTGGCCGGGACAAGCGCACCCTGAAGTTGTTCGACGGTCCGGGCCACCGCGTCGATGCCGTGCGAGCCCGTACCGCCGCCCCCGGGAGAGACCCCCTGCCAGCCTGGCAGAAACCGGGCGAACACCTGGACGGGTACCGGCTCGACAGCACGCCGCGACGCCGCGAGGCTGCGCCGGCGAAGCGCCCGTAGGACGCCTTCGTCACACCACTGTTCGCCGGTGCCGCCCGGGCGGAGCTCGCCGCGCACGAGCCGGCCGGTGCCGACCATCCGTTCCAGACCGGCGCTGACCACCCCGACGCCCAGACCGAACCGGTGCGCCACCGCTTCGGTGTCGAACGGCCCGTGCGTGCGGGCATATCGCGACAGCAGGTCCCCCAGGGGATCGACGACGGTCGCGGTGAAGGTCCCGGGAACACCGAGGGGAACCGGTACGCCGAGGGCGTCGCGCAGTCGCCCGGCGTCCTCGATCGCCACCCAGCGTTGCGTACCAGCGATGCGCACCCGCAGCGCGCGGTGTGTGTCGGCAAGTTCGGTGAGCCAGGCCGTGGTCGCTCCCCGAGCCAGTGCCTCGGCGGTGGTGAGGTCGCCGACCACCCGCAGCAGATCGGCCGTGCCCTCGACGTCGTGCGCGCGGCGGTCGGGCGCCAGCTGTTGGAGCTCGGCCTCGAGCTGCGCCAGCACAGCCGTGTCGATCAGTTCGCGCAGATCCGCCTGACCGAGCAGCTGCGCGAGCAGGGAACTGTCCAACGCCAGTACCTGGGCCCGGCGTTCGGCCAGTGGCGTGTCACCGGCGTACATGAACGCGGCGACATAGCCAAACAGCATCGAACGGGCGAAGGGCGACGGCGTGGCGGTCTCGACCTCCACCACACGCATGGTTCGTGACGCCACGTCACGCATCAGCCCCGTCAGCGCGGGGACGTCGAAGACGTCCTGCAGGCATTCCCGCATGGTCTCCAGCACGATCGGGAAGTTGTCGAAGCGTGCCGTCACCGCCAGCAGATGGGCGCTGCGCTGGCGCTGCTGCCACAGTGGCGTTCGCCGGCCCGGGGTACGTCGGGGCAGCAGCAGCGCCCGGGCGGCACACTCGCGGAACCGACTCGCGAACAGCGCGCTCGTGCTGACCTCCGTGCGGACCACCGCGTCGATCTCGTCCGGGTCGAACACGACGACGTCGGCGGTGGGAGCGATGTCGGCGTCGGGTACCCGCGCCACGATGCCGTCGTCGGAGTGCATGATCTGTACTTCGATGCCGTAACGGTCGCGTAGGCGTGCCCCGATGGCCAGCGCCCACGGCGCGTTCACCAGGGCGCCGAACGGAGCGTGAACCGCCAGCCGCCAGTCACCTAGCTCGTCGCGGAAGCGTTCGACGACGATCGTCCGGTCGTCCGGCAGGTGACCGGTTGCCTCCTGCTGCTCGACGAGGTAGGCGAGCAGGTTGTCGGTGGCCCACTCGTCGAGACCCGCTGCCTGGATGCGTTGGCGCGCACCTGCGGGCCCGAGACGGGCGAGTTCCCGGGTGAACGCGCCGAGCGCGCGGCCCAGCTCGGCCGGCCGCCCGGGTGTGTCGCCGTGCCAGAACGGCAGCCGCCCCGGCTGTCCCGGCGCCGGGGTCACCAGCACCCGATCAGGGGTGATCTCCTCGATGCGCCAACTGGACGAGCCGAGCAGGACGACGTCACCGACCCGCGACTCGTAGACCATCTCCTCGTCCAGCTCGCCCACCCGGCTTGCCTTCTCGCCGACGAGGAAGACACCGAACAGACCCCGGTCGGGGATGGTGCCTCCGCTGGTGACCGCGAGACGACCGGAACCGGGCCGGCCGGTGAGCGTGCCGGTGGCGCGGTCCCAGACGACCCGCGGGCGCAGTTCGGCGAAGTCGTCGGAGGGGTATCGACCGGCGAGCATGTCCAGGACGGCATCCAACATCGCCGGTGACAGGGTCGCGAACGGCGCGGCGCGCCGGACCAGCGCGGCCAGGTCGTCGACCGACCATGGTTCCATGGCGACCATCGCCACGATCTGCTGGGCCAGGACGTCGAGCGGGTTGCGTCGGTAGCGCAGCTCCTCGATCGCACCGTCGCGCATCCGTTCGGCCACGACGGCGCACTCCGGGAGGTCGCCACGGTGCCGGGGCACAATCACCCCGCGGCTGACGGCTCCGACCTGGTGCCCGCCGCGCCCAACCCGCTGCATGCCCGCGGCGACACTGGGTGGCGAGTCGACCTGGATGACGAGGTCCACCGCTCCCATGTCGATGCCGAGCTCCAGACTGGAGGTGGCCACCACCGCGGCCAGCCGGCCGGCCTTCAGATCGTCCTCGATGAGCGCCCGTTGTTCCCGGCTGACGCTGCCGTGATGGGCCCGGGCCAGCGGCTGATCGGTGTGCGTGCGCGCGGTGTACGCCTCGTTCAGGTGGGCGCACAGTCGTTCGGCTAGGCGCCGCGAATTGGCGAAGACGATCGTCGAGCGGTGCGCGAGTACAAGATCGAGGATGCGTTCCTCCACGGCGGCGGGACTGTCCGCAAGGCTGGTCATGTCCGCCACCGGTACGACCACGTCGATCTGCAGCGTCTTGTCGGCCGGTGGGCATACGACCGTGACCTGGCCAGCCCCGCCGAGCAGGCGCGCGACCTCCTCGATCGGGCGAACGGTCGCCGACAGGCCCACCCGCTGGGCGGGGCGTTCCAACAGCGCGTCGAGGCGTTCCAGGCTGAGCGCGAGGTGCGCGCCGCGTTTGGTGCCGGCCACGGCGTGCACCTCGTCCACGATCACTGTTTCCACCGCGCGCAGCGACTCGCGGGCCTGGCTGGTCAGGATCAGAAACAACGACTCGGGCGTGGTGATGAGCACATCCGGTGGTAGCCGGCCAAGGGCCCGCCGCTCGCCGGCCGGCGTGTCGCCTGACCGGATACCGACCCGTATGTCGGGCTCGGGCAGGCCCAGGCGTGCCGCGGCCGCCCGGATGCCGGCGAGCGGGGCGCGCAGATTGCGCTCGATGTCCACGGCCAGCGCCTTGAGCGGGCTCACGTACAGCACGCGGCACCGTCGGGACGGTTCGGCGCTCGGACCGGTGCTCGGACCGGCGCGGACGAGCCGGTCCAACGACCACAGAAACGCCGCGAGCGTCTTGCCCGACCCGGTCGGCGCGACGACCAGGACGTTGGCTGCGTCACCGATCGCCTGCCAGGCACCCACCTGCGCGGGCGTGGGCGCCGGGAACACGGCGGCGAACCAGGCCCGGGTGGGTGCGCAGAACCGCGCGAGGGGGGATCGGGTGGACATGTTCCGAGTCTGCCTCGCCGGTCCGACACACTGGGGAGCGTGCGACTGACCGAGTTCTGGGCGCGGATGAACAAGCAGTTCGGTTCCGGGTACGCGGAATCGGTCGCCCGTGACCATGTGGTGGCCCGGCTCGGCGGGGTGACGGTGTCCGACGCCCTGGCCCGCGGCGACGATGTCAAGGATGTCTGGCGGGCTGTGTGTGACGACTTCGAGGTACCCGCGCGCGACCGTTGACCGGATTTGCGGCGTGTCGCCCGGGTGGTCGAACGAATGTTCGTCTACTGTGGATGGCGAGCGCCCAGGTCTGCTGCGGTCGCCGGTGACGGGAGGAGGGACATGATCGTTTCATCCTCGACTGGTCGGTTGTCCACAGGTCCGGCCCGGCGCTCGAAACTGTCGGACCTGCCCCCTACCGTCACCAACGTGGCCAAGACTCGACGACCTCAGCCTGGAGTGACTCCCATGGCAGGACTCGACCGTGAGAAGGCGTTGGAGAACGCCCTCGCACAGATCGACAAGCAGTTCGGCAAGGGCTCGGTTATGCGGCTCGGTGACGAAACCCGCCCACCGGTCCAGGTCATCCCGACCGGTTCCATCGCGTTGGATGTGGCACTCGGCATCGGCGGGCTGCCACGAGGGCGGGTAGTGGAGATCTACGGCCCGGAATCGTCCGGTAAGACGACGGTTGCCCTCCACGCGGTCGCCAACGCCCAGGCGGCCGGCGGGATCGCCGCCTTCATCGACGCCGAGCACGCACTCGACCCTGACTACGCGGGCAAGCTCGGGGTCGACACCGATGCGCTGCTGGTCTCCCAGCCCGACACCGGTGAGCAGGCGCTGGAGATTGCGGACATGCTCATCCGATCCGGGGCGATCGACATCATCGTCATCGACTCGGTGGCCGCTCTCGTGCCCAGGGCCGAGATCGAAGGTGAGATGGGCGACAGTCATGTCGGCCTCCAGGCCAGGCTGATGTCCCAGGCGCTGCGCAAGCTGACCGGTGCTCTTTCGAACACGGGCACCACCGCCGTCTTCATCAACCAGCTCCGCGAGAAGGTCGGCGTCATGTTCGGTTCGCCCGAGACGACCACGGGTGGTAAGGCGCTGAAATTCTATGCCTCAGTACGGCTGGATGTCCGTCGTATCGAGACTCTGAAGGACGGTGCGGATGCCGTGGGTAACCGCACTCGGGTGAAAGTCGTGAAGAACAAGATGGCGCCTCCGTTCCGGACGGCGGAGTTCGACATCGTTTATGGCGCTGGCATAAGCCGTGAGGGTTCCCTGATCGACATGGGGGTCGAGCACGGGATCATCCGCAAGTCCGGAGCCTGGTACACCTACGACGGCGATCAGTTGGGTCAGGGTAAGGAGAACGCTCGATCCTTCATGCGTGACAACCCTGACATCGCCAACGAGATCGAGAAGAGGATCAAGGAAACTCTCGGCCTGGTGCCGTCGATCGACGCCGATCAGCCATCCCCACCAGCGGTTGATCTCTGACTGGCGGAAGGCGTTGATCGGTGATGCCGGTGTCGGATCGTAGCCGAGAAGAGGGCACGGACTCGGTGGAGCGGGCACGGGAGATATGCCTGCGCCAGCTTGAAGCCCGCCCACGAAGCCGCGCGGAACTGGCCGCCACGCTGGATCGCCGCGGAGTTGATCCAGAAACGGCGGAGATTGTGCTGAACCGTCTGGTCGCGGTGGGTCTGGTGGACGACAAGGCGTTCGCCGCCGCGTTGGTGTCCTCCGCCCGCGTGAACCGTGGTCTCGGTCGACGCGGTCTTGCCCACGAACTGCGGCGCCGGGGGGTGGACCCGGAGATCTCCTCGGTGGCTCTGCAGGCCGTGGACGGCCAGGACGAGGAGGCCACCGCACGAACGTTGGTACGACGCAGGCTGGCCACGATGGACGATGTGCCGGCGCAGGTGCGTGCCCGACGTCTGGCCGCGTTGCTCGATCGTCGCGGCTATCCTTCTGATCTTGTGATGCGAGTGGTCACGGAGGAACTGGAGGGTGGTGCGGCGGACTAGCATTTCTTGACCGTTCGACAGGCGCAGACCTACGCTCACCGAAGGTGAGAGGGCTCCCGCGGTGACGCGGTTCCGATAGCGTGAAACACGTTCACATGAGAGTGGTTGACCCGGATCGTGGCGCCTGCGGGCGCTGTCGTGCCCGCTTGGGCTCAACCCGCCTGTCGGTAGCGACACGGGTTGACGTTCCGGAACGGCCCGTTTCGTGGGTCCTTCGCCGCTCCGGCCCGCTACTTGCGGGCCAAGGCCGGTAGCGGGAGGAGGACCGATGGGTGTTCTCCTTGCTGTGCTTGGGGCCTGTCTGCTCATGGGTTTGGTGGTCATAGCCGTGCTGCTCCTGCGTGTGCTGGGCGCGGGTGCGTTGGCGGCGCCCCGGCCTGGCACGGATGACGAGCAGCCGACCGAGCCTGTCGACACCCAACAGGCCGCTGAACGTCGCGAGCAGGCGGAACTGGAGGCCACCGAACTTATCCGCCGAGCCGAGGAAACCGCCCGGGCGGTGCAGGAAAGGGCAGAGTCCGAATCCGCGCTGCGAGCGTCCCTTGCGGAGGCCCAGGCGCATGAACTGGGTCGTAAGTCGGCCGAGACATTCCGGGTGCAGGCCGAGGTGGAGGTGCGGCAACTGCGATCTGAGCTCCACGCACAGGACGCCCGGCTCGTCCAGCGTGAACAGCGCTTGGAGGTTCGCACGGCCGCGATTGACGAACAGGCACGCCAGCTTGAGACCCGAGACCATGATCTCGCGGCTCGGGAGGTCGAGGTTGCCAGGCGTCGGGCCGAACTTGTCGACCTGGAGGAGGAACGGCGCCAGACGCTGGAGACCGTCGCCCGGCTCACCGCTGCCCAGGCGCGTGCCGAGCTTGTCAAGGTGGTCGAGGCCGATGCCCGCCGAGATGCCGCCGTGCTTATCCGTGACATCGAGGCACAAGCACGGGAGCAGGGCGAGGACAGGGCTCGGAAGATCGTGACGTTGGCTATTCAGCGCGTCGCATCGGAGGCGACCACCGAGTCGGTTGTTTCCGTGCTGCACCTGCCCAACGACGAGATGAAGGGCCGCATCATCGGCCGCGAGGGGCGCAACATCCGCTCGTTCGAGGCGGTCACCGGGGTGAATGTCATCATCGACGACACGCCGGAGGCGGTCCTGCTCAGCTGCTTCGACCCGGTGCGACGCGAGGTTGGAAAGATCACCTTGGAGGCGCTGGTCTCAGACGGGCGCATCCACCCACACCGGATCGAGGAGGAGTACGACAGAGCCCGGCGTGAGGTCGAGGCACGCTGTATCCGAGCCGGTGAGGACGCGCTCATGCAGACTGGGATCGCGGAGATGCACCCCGAGCTGATCGCCCTGCTCGGACGCCTGCGCTATCGGACCAGCTATGGGCAGAACGTTCTCGCGCACCTGGTCGAGTGTGCCCATCTGGCGGGGATCATGGCGGCTGAGCTGCGGCTGCCCCCAGCCCTGGCCAAGAGGGGAACATTGCTGCATGATCTTGGAAAGGCCCTGACCCACGAGGTGGAGGGCAGCCACGCCCTCATCGGTGCCGAGATCGCCCGGCGCTACGGTGAGGACGAGGAGGTCGTTCATGCTGTCGAAGCGCATCACAACGAGGTTGAGCCACGGTCGATCGAGGCCGTGCTGACCCAGGCCGCCGACCAGATCTCCGGTGGGCGACCGGGCGCTCGCCGGGAGAGCCTGGAGTCCTACGTCAAGCGGCTCGAGCGCATCGAGCAGATCGCCGGCGAGCGTCCGGGTGTCGAGAAGGTGTTCGCGATGCAGGCCGGCCGCGAGGTCCGGGTGATGGTCGTATCGGATCAGGTCGATGATATTGCCACCCATATGCTGGCTCGGGACGTCGCCAAGCAGATTGAGGACGAACTGACCTACCCCGGTCAGATCCGGGTCACCGTCGTCCGGGAGACCCGCGCCGTTGAAGTCGCCCGTTAGCGGGCTGGGAGCGTCCGGCTTGCGGCACCGTAGGCTGGTTGGGTGAGTCCCCGCAGCTATCAGGTCCGGACGTTCGGCTGTCAGATGAACGTCCACGACTCCGAACGCATCGCCGGCATGCTTGAAGCTGCCGGCTACGTACCGGTCGAGACCGGAGCCGAGGTCACGCCCGATCTGGTGGTCTTCAACACATGCGCGGTCCGGGAGAACGCTGACAACCGCCTCTACGGCAATCTCGGCCAGATGTACCCGGCCAAGCAGCGCCACCCGGGCATGCAGATCGCAGTCGGTGGCTGCCTCGCACAGAAGGACCGCTCGCTGATCACCGAACGTGCCCCCTGGGTGGACGTCGTGTTCGGTACCAACAATCTACACAGGCTGCCCGTCCTGCTGGAGCGGGCTCGGCACAATGCGGTGGCCGAGGTCGAGATCGCCGAGGTGTTGGAGGTCTTCCCCAGTGCGCTTCCCGCCAAGCGGGTAGCGCACCATTCGGCCTGGGTGAGTATCAGCGTCGGCTGCGACAACACCTGCACCTTCTGCATCGTGCCGAGCCTGCGCGGCACGGAGACCGACCGTCGCCCCGGGGACATTCTCGCCGAGGTCGAGGCGCTGGTCGCCGAAGGCGTTCTGGAGATCACTCTGCTCGGCCAGAACGTGAACTCCTATGGCCGGTCGCTGGGCGACCCGGGGGCGTTCGCGACCTTGCTGCGCGCCTGCGGGACGATCGACGGCCTGGAGCGGGTCCGGTTCACCTCGCCGCATCCGCGCGACTTCACCGATGACGTGATCGAGGCGATGGCGGTGACGGAGGCCGTGTGTCCGCAGCTGCACATGCCGTTGCAGTCGGGATCGGACGCGGTGCTGCGGCGGATGCGCCGTTCCTACCGCCAGGAGCGTTTCCTCGGGATCGTCGAGCGGGTACGAGCGGCGATGCCCCACGCCGCGATCACCACCGACATCATCGTCGGCTTCCCCGGGGAGACCGAGGCAGATTTTGCCGACACCCTGCATGTGGTCCGCGAGGCGCGGTTCGCCAGTGCTTTCACGTTCCAGTATTCCAGGCGAGCGGGCACCCCGGCGGCGACCATGGACGGGCAGGTCGAACCGGCGGTCGTGGCGGAGCGCTATGACCGGCTGGTGGCTGTTCAGGAGGAGATCTCCTGGGAGGCCAACCGTATGATCGTCGGTGAGCGGGCGGAGGTTCTGGTTGTCGAGGGCGAGGGACGCAAGGACGCCGCCACCGGGCGACGATCCGGCCGGGCCCGCGACGGTCGCCTTGTCCATCTCCGGCCACCAGCGACGTCCGGCAGCTCCGATCCCGGGATACGACCCGGCGACGTGGTGGAGACTGTGATCACCAAAGCCGCGCCGCACCATCTGGTGGCGGACGGGCCGCCGCTGACCCACCGGCGGACCAGGGCGGGTGACGTCTGGCAGGCCGCACAGCGCTCACCGAGTCACGACGGCGACGCCGGGATGACTCGCCGGTCGACCGACCTCGGCATGCCTACGCGCCTCCGGTGACGCTGGTCGCGGCGGCGGTCTGCCCGCATCCACCGTTGCTCATCCCCGAGGTTGCGCGAGGCGAACCCGTGGCGGTGCGAGAGGCGGCGATCCGGGCCATCCACCGGCTGGTCGGGTGGAACCCGGACGTCCTCGTCGTTGTCGGCGACGCCCCACGGACCGCAGCCTACGCGGCCGGTCAGTCGGGATCGCTGGCCGGTTTCGGGGTGCCACGATCGGTTACGCTGGGGCGGGCGACCCACCATGGTCGGCAATGCGGTGGCCAGCCGACATCGTCGTTGTCGTTGTCGTTGACGGTCGGAGCCTGGCTGCTCGAACAGACGTCGTGGCGGGGAGACGTCGTCGGCTTCGGTGTGAGCGCGATGACCGCCGTGCGGGATGCCGTGCAGATCGGCGTCGCGTTGGCCCGCTGGGCGGCCCGGGTCGCGTTGTTGGTGATGGCGGACGGCAGCGCCAGGCGGACGGCCGCTGCACCCGGGGGATTCGACGAGCGCGCCGCGGCCCATGACGCAACGGTGGCGGCGGCGTTGGCCGCCGCCGACGCGTCCGCGCTGCTGCGGCTCGAGCCCGACCTCTCCCGTGAGCTGATGGCGGCGGGGCGTGCGTCGTGGCAGGTGCTGGCCGGCGCGAGCCTGGTTGCCGGATCGAGCGACACGCACGTACGGTCATGTGTGTCTCGCGCTGAGTACGTTGATGCACCCTACGGTGTGGGGTACGTGGTCGCCTTCTGGGAATGGGGGAGTCGCTAGCCATGCTCTCGACGCCGACGGAACTGCCGCCAGGGGTGCGGCGCCTGACCTGTGGGGGTCTCGCGGCGCTGCGAGCCGGTTCCCCGGCGGACCCACCGGTCGTCCTGCTGCCCGGCTACACCGGGAGCAAAGAGGACTATCTGATGATCATGACAGGGCTGGCGCAGGCCGGGTTCAACGTCATCGCGGTCGATCAGCGCGGCCAGTACGAGTCGTCTGCCGACGATCCGGAACGGGACTGCACGGTCACGGCTCTTGCCGAGGATGTCGGACGGGTGGTTGACGACATCGGCCAGCCGGTGCATCTGCTGGGCCATTCCTTCGGCGGTCTCGTCGCCCGCGCCGCGGTCATCAGCCGGCCCTCGTCCGCGGCGAGCCTGGTGCTGCTCTGCTCCGGCCCCGCCGGCATCGTCGGCGCCCGCCGGATCGCGCTGCGAGCCATGCGGGTCGTCTACGACCGCAGCGGCCGCGACGCGGTGTGGGCCGCGGTGCGCGCTGCGGACACCGCCGTCTACCCGCCCGGCGGCCGGGAGTTCCTCGAGCATCGCTTCTTCGCCAGCAGCGATGTCGGGCTACGGGTCATGGGCGAGCAGCTCCTCGACGAGCCTGACCGGGTCGACGATCTCGCCGCCGCGACCGGCGCGGTCGACACGCCTGTTCTGGTCGCACACGGCATCGCCGATGACGCCTGGCCGCCGCATTTGCAGGCGGACATGGCGGCGCGCCTCGGTGCCCGCTACGAAGTGATCCCCGGGGCCGCGCACTCACCTGCGGCCGAGAGTCCCCGGGCCACCGAGGCTGTGTTGATCGATTTCTGGCTGAAACACGGCGAGCGCAGCGGCGAGGCCGACCGGTACCCGGGCCCGCACCTCGGTGCCGTCCGCGGTGTGCCGCAGATCGAGGACCTCGCCGTCGGCGTAGACCCGTGACACCAGATCCCCGCGGGCGAACGGTACGAGCACGCATACCTCCACCGCCGGGTGGGGCACACGTTCGGTCAGCGCCTCCACCAGGGTGGACAGGCCCTCGCCCGTGCGTGCGGACACGAATACCGCGTTCGGGATGCTTCGGCGCAGCCCGGCCAGGACCTCCGGGTCGGCGGTATCGATCTTGTTGACCACGACCAGCTCGGGGACGTCCCAGGCGTCGACGTCGTTGACCACCATGCGGACAGCCGAAATCTGCGACAGCGGATCGGGATGCGAACCGTCGACCACGTGCAGGAGGAGATCGGCGTCCGCGACCTCCTCCAGCGTCGAGCGGAACGCCTCGACGATCTGGTGCGGCAGGTGGCGGACGAAACCGACGGTGTCAGCGAGGGTGAAGGTCCGACCGTCGGGGAGCGTGGCCCGTCGCACCGTCGGGTCCAGCGTGGCGAACAGCGCATCCTCGACGAGTACGCCCGCGCCCGTCAGGCGGTTGAGCAGCGAGGACTTGCCGGCGTTGGTGTAGCCGGCGATCGTGACCGCGGGGACCCCGCTGCGTTGGCGCGACGACCGTTTCGTCGCCCGGATCGTCTTCATGTCGGCGAGCTCGCGGCGGAGCCTGGCCATGCGCGCGCGCAGCCGTCGCCGGTCAGTTTCGATCTTCGTTTCGCCAGGGCCCCGGGTCCCGATCCCACCGCCGGACCGCGACATCGACTCACCCCAGCCACGCAGCCGCGGCAGCATGTACTGCAGCTGGGCAAGCTCGACCTGCGCCTTCCCTTCCCGGGATGTCGCGTGTTGGGCGAAAATGTCCAGGATCAGCGCGGTCCGGTCGATGACCTTGACCTTGACGACGTCCTCCAGCTGGCGCAGCTGGCCGGGAGTCAGTTCACCGTCGCAGACAACGGTGTCGGCGCCGACGGCGGCAACGACCTCGCACAGTTCCCGTGCCTTGCCGGAACCGACGTACGTGGCCGCGTCGGGGGTGTCGCGTCGCTGGACGAGTGCGTCCAGGATGACCGAGCCGGCCGTGTTCGCAAGGGCCGCGAGCTCGGTCATGGAGGTCGCGACGTCCGTTGCGGTCCCGGCGGTCCACACGCCGATGAGGACGACCCGTTCCAGCCTGAGCTGGCGGTACTCGACCTCGGTGACGTCATCCAGTTCGGTCGCCAGACCCGGTACCCGGCGCAGGGCCGCCCGGTCGGCGAGATCGTGTCCCTCACCGGTGGCGTCGAAGAAGTGGTTGCGGACGTGGTCGCGGATGGAGTCCTCAATGGCGGGAAGCGTCATATCGCCCTTCTCTGACGCGGTTGGATGCCGGCGGTCGATCCCTGATCAGCCGGCGCCGGCCGGGGTGCGTATCGGTACGGTGGCGGGGGGGTGGGAGGTGGCGTGGGAGGCGGGACCCGAGCGCGCATGCCGGCGGTCCGGTCGGCCACGGCCGAGCGCGATCATCCGGGCGTCGTCAGTGGGAACAGGCGGGCAGAACAACCGGCCGGCGCCGCGGTCACAGCTCATCGCGGCCAACCTGGACGCGATGACCATGCTGTCAACGCCCTCTGCTGTCACCACCAGCCGACGTCGGTGAGCCAGCGTGATGATCGAGGCCAGTACGGCTTCACCTTCCAGATCCCGCTGCATTGCGTGGAGGAAGCGACCGTCGATCTTCACCATGTCCAGCGGCAGGACGTCAAGAGTCGACATTGAAGCATACCAGGTGCCGAAGCCATCGACGCCGATCGCTGGTCCGAACGAACGTAGGTGGCTCAACAGACGGGGTACCCCGATGTGCGCGAGCCCAAGAGTCTGTTCGGTGAACTCCAACCCGAGGGCTCCCGGTGGCAGCCCGCGGCCAGACACGAGGCCTGCCACCTCGACCGCGAAGTCCGGCCGGGTCAGCTGGTCGGCGGTGACGTTCACCCACAGCCGGGGCGGGCGGATGGTGGTCCCCGATGCCATCTCGTGCCACGTCCGCGCCTCCGCAACGGCAGTTCGAAGCACCCAGCGGCCGACCTGTTCGGACAGGCCTGCGGCTTCGGCGACCGGCATGAACTGCGCCGGGCTCAGCAGGCCACGGTCGGGATGCTGCCAGCGCAGAAACGCCTCCATCGCCGGAACCGACCCGTTGCGCAGGTCCACCTCGGGCTGGTAATGCAGCTGCAACGACCCGTCGTCAAACGCGGCACACAGGGCCGGGACGAGGTTCAGCTCGAGCGCGGTCACAGATGTCTCCAGACGCCGGGATGAACGGGTCGCCGGTACCCATCGCCCGTCAGGCTGAGCGGACCATGCCCGCCACCTGCTCGACGTCAGGACGGTCCAGCCAAATTATGCGGGGATCGCGGCGAAACCACGACCGTTGTCGGCGGACGAATCGGCGCGTCGCGGCAATTGTTGCAAGTCGGGCGGATTCGTCTGATTCGATCGTGCCATCCAGCCAGGCCAGAACCTGGGCGTAACCCAGCGCCCGCGAAGCGGTGCATCCGCTCCGGAGCCCCATGTCGGCGAGCGTCCGGACCTCCTCGACCATGCCGGCAGCCCACATCTCCGCCACGCGGTCGGCGACCCGGGCGTCGAGCTGGGGATGATCGAGACCGATCTGAACAACGTCATAGACCGCGCGGTGCTCCGGTAGGGAGGCGGTGAAGCCGCCGGTGAGCTCCACCACTTCCAGCGCGCGCACGATGCGACGACCGTTGCCGACCAGTATGGCCGCAGCTGCCTGCGGCGCGCGTGCGGTCAGGTCGGCGTGTAACGCGGCAGCCCCACGTTCGGACAGCTCCCGTTCAAGGCGTGCTCGCACCGCCGGGTCGGTGCCGGGAAACCTGAGGTCGTCGATGACAGCCCTGATATAGAGCCCGGAGCCGCCGACGAGTACCGGGGTCCGACCGGCAAGCAGAAGATTGTCGATGACTGTTCGTGCCCTTGCCTGGTACGACGCCACGTCGGCGGTGTGGGTGACGTCCCAGACGTCAAGCAGATGGTGCGGGATGCCCTTGCGATCCCGTGGCGGCACTTTGGCTGTGCCGATGTCCATGCCGCGGTAGAGCTGCATGGAGTCGGCATTGACGATCTCACCGCCGAGGGTGGCGGCGAGATCGATCGCGAGCTCGCTCTTGCCGGCCGCGGTCGGACCGACGACCGCCACCACTCGCCCGGCCTGCTTGCGGTCGGCCCTGTCCCGGTCGGCACAACCATCCATGTTCAGACCCGGCGTAGTACCGCGACGATCCGACCGAGGATCGACGCTTCGTCGCCCGGAATTTCGGCATAGGCCGGGTTCTGCGGCTGGAGCCATGCGTGGCCGTCACGGTGACGCAACGTCTTGACCGTTGCCTCGCCGTCGATCATCGCGGCGACTATCTCGCCGTTGTCCGCGACCGGCTGCTGGCGGACGACCACCCAGTCCCCGTCGCAGATCGCGGCATTGACCATGGAGTCTCCGACAACTCTCAGCATGAACAGCGTGCCCTCGCCGACGATCTCACGGGGAAGGGGGAAGATGTCCTCCACCGCCTGCTCGGCAAGGATCGGCCCACCCGCCGCGATACGACCGAGGACGGGCACGTAGGCCGCTTCACGGCGGGCTTCCGGCGCGGCGGTGGACTCCCCGGTGCCGGCCGTCAGGGCCAGTGGCGGCCCGAGGTGAAGGCTGTCGCGTGCCGTCGGCCGTACCGGCGCGTCCGCTGAGAGCACTTCCATGGCCCGCGGACGGTGGGGGTCACGGCGCAGGAAGCCCTTCTCCTCCAGCATCTTGAGCTGATGCGCGACGCTGCTCGTGCTGGTGAGCCCGACCGCTTCGCCGATCTCGCGGACACTGGGCGGATATCCGCGGCGTTCGACGGCATTGCGGATCACCTCCAACACCTTGCGTTGGCGGGGGGTCAGGCCCGACGCGTCCGCCGGCCCATCCGGCAGGTCGCGCACGGTACCGCGCGGTGGCCGGCCACGTCGGGTGCGGTTGGGGTCGGTGGTCATACCTGCCGTTCTCCTTCGTTTTGCGGTCGTGACAGACTCCGCTCCCGGTAGACCTGGTGTTTTCGCCAGGAACCGGAGCCGGTGGCCACGACCGACATCTCATCGGTACGACCGTAACCGCAGCGACCGGATTTTTCAAACGTCTGTTCGAGCGTGTCATGGCGATTCTGTCGGAGTCATGAGGTACAAACTCGATCAGACGTTCGATCGAACGACTGTTCGTAGTTCGTGATCTCAAGGGGTGAAGGGGTGTGTTGAAGGGGTGCGTGGTGGAGCGGCCGGCGCTGCCTCCACTGAGATTGACCCGGCGAGGCCGGATGGTCCTGGTTGCTCTCGTCGCGATTGCCTTCTGTCTGATCTTGTCCCTCGCGCGGGTCGCATCGTTGGCCGAACCGCGCGGCGGTGCGGGTTCCAGTCGTGTTCACGTGGTCCGGTCCGGTGAGACCTTATGGGGCATAGCGCGTGCGCTGGCTCCTGAGGGTGACACTCGGGTGATCGTGGCGCGGCTGGCCGGTATGAATCAGCTTGCCACCACCGATCTTGTTCCCGGGCAGGCGCTTCGCCTGCCGTGACCGTCGGACGCGCCGACGGTTTGCCAGTTCATGGTGGTGAGCCCTATGGTTGACCACAACATGTGGTAGTTGTGGAGTTGTAAGTCATCAAGATCTTGGGGGATCGTCCGTGCGATGCCCGTTCTGTCGACACCCGGACAGCAGGGTTGTCGACAGCCGCGAGGCTGAGGAAGGTGCCGCGATCCGCCGTAGGCGATCATGTTCGTCCTGCGGCCGTCGGTTCACGACGATCGAGGAGGCATCGCTGAGGGTGATTAAACGCAGCGGCGTGGCCGAGCCGTTCAGCCGCGCGAAGGTGGTCGCGGGTGTGCGCCGGGCATGTCAGGGCCGACCGGTCGAGGCCGATGCGCTGGCCCAGCTCGCTCAGCTGGTCGAGGACAGGTTGCGTGCGTCGGGAGCGGCCGAGATTCCCTCGGACGAGATCGGCCGGGCGATTCTCGGCCCACTGCAAGTTCTTGACGAGGTCGCTTACCTGAGGTTCGCCTCGGTGTATCTGGCCTTCGAGTCCCTGGCGGACTTCGAGACCGCGATCGCGGGCCTTCGGGCGCAGGCCAGATAGTTCACGGGTCGGCGAGTTGTCGTCCATGCCGTACCCGCCAGACGCCGTACCCGCCAGACGAGGAGCGCCATGACCGAGACCCGTGGCACGAAGTCGAGCCGGCCCGCTGGTAAGACCAGCGGCCTGACGGTCGGACGTGTCCACACGTCGCCCGGCGTGCATCCCTACGACGAGGTCACCTGGGAGCTGCGGGACGTCGTCATGACCAACTGGCGGGACGGTTCGGTCAACTTCGAGCAGCGCGGGGTGGAGTTCCCCGACTTCTGGTCGGTGAACGCCACGAACATCGTCACGAGCAAGTACTTCCGTGGTGCGTTGGGCAGCGCCACCCGCGAATGGTCCCTGCGCCAGCTCATCGACCGGGTCGTGCGCACCTACGCGGCGGCCGGGTTGGAGAACGGGTACTTCGCCTCGGAGGCCGACGCCGAGGTCTTCGAGCATGAACTGGCGTGGATGCTGCTGCACCAGGTCTTCAGCTTCAACAGTCCCGTGTGGTTCAACGTGGGCACCGCGGCGCCGCAACAGGTCTCAGCCTGTTTCATCCTCGCGGTCGACGACACGATGGAGTCGATTCTCAACTGGTACCGGGAAGAGGGTCTGATTTTCAAGGGCGGGTCGGGTGCCGGGCTGAACCTGTCGCGCATCCGCTCGTCCAAGGAACTGTTGTCCTCGGGCGGCACCGCGTCCGGACCGGTGAGTTTCATGCGCGGAGCCGACGCCTCGGCTGGGACGATCAAGTCGGGTGGTGCGACCCGACGGGCCGCGAAGATGGTTGTGCTCGACGTCGACCATCCAGACATCGTCGACTTCGTCGAGAGCAAGGCACGTGAGGAAAGCAAGATCCGGGCATTGCGGGATGCCGGCTTCGACATGGATCTCGGCGGCCGCGACATCGTCTCGGTGCAGTACCAGAACGCCAACAACTCGGTCCGGGTGACGGACGAGTTCATGCGGGCGGTCGTCGACGACACCGACTTCCACCTGCGGGCCCGGATCGACGGACGGATCATCGAGACCGTCCCGGCGCGGTCGCTGTTCCATACGATCGCGCACGCCGCGTGGGACTGCGCGGATCCGGGGATCCAGTACGACGACACGATCAATGACTGGCACACCTGCCCGGACTCCGGCCGGATCAGTGCCAGCAACCCGTGCAGTGAGTACGTGCACCTGGACAACTCCAGTTGCAACCTGGCCTCGCTGAACCTGATGCGGTTCCTGCGCGACGATTTGACCTTCGACGGTGAGGCGTTCATCGCCGCCATCGAGCTGGTCATCACCGCGATGGACATCTCGATCTGTTTCGCTGACTTCCCGACCCCGGAGATCACCCGGGTGACCCGGACGTTCCGCCAGCTCGGGATCGGCTACGCCAACCTCGGCGCGCTTCTCATGGCGACGGGACGCGCGTACGACTCCGAGGGAGGCCGGGCGATGGCGGCCGCGATCACCGCGCTGATGACGGCCGTGGCCTACCGACGCTCCGCGCAGCTCGCCGGCACGGTCGGGGCCTACGACGGTTTCGCGGCCAACGCCCACGCCCATCGCCGGGTGATCCGTAAGCACGCGGCCGCGGCCGACACGGTCCGCACGGTCGGAGCGGACGATGCCCGGATACTCGCCCTGGCCGCCAGCGAATGGGCCCGCGGGCACGCCGTGGGCGAGAAGCACGGGTGGCGCAATGCGCAGGTCAGTCTGCTCGCCCCGACCGGCACGATCGGGTTGGCGATGGACTGCGACACCACCGGCATCGAACCCGACCTCGCACTGGTGAAGATGAAGAAGATGGTGGGCGGATCCAGCATGCGGATCGTCAACCAGACGGTTCCCGCCGCACTGCGGGCGCTTGGCTACACCGACGAGACGGTTGAGGCGATCGTCGAGTACGTAGCCGAGCACGGCCATGTCCTCGACGCGCCGGGCCTGCGTCATGAGCATTACGAGGTCTTCGACTGCGCGATCGGCGAACGGGCGATCAGCCCGATGGGACACATCCGGATGATGGCGGCAGTCCAGCCATTCCTGTCCGGAGCCATTTCGAAGACCGTCAACATGCCGGCGGCTGCGACCGTCGAGGATGTCAAGGGGATCTATCTGGAGGGTTGGCGGCTCGGGCTGAAGGCGCTGGCCATCTACCGCGACAACTGCAAGGTCGGCCAGCCGCTGTCCGACCTGCGTGGCGCGCGGAGGTCCGCGGGTGCCGCCGCGGGCCTCGACTCCGCGGCCGCGGGCACAGCCGGCACAGCGCAGGAAGAGTACCGGCCCGTCCGCCGTCGCCTGCCGAAGATCCGGCCGTCGCAGACCGTGTCCTTCTCGGTCGGCGGCGCAGAAGGCTACATGACCGCCGGGTCCTACCCCGATGACGGTCTTGGTGAGGTCTTCATCAAGATGTCGAAGCAGGGCTCGACCCTGTCCGGCGTGATGGACGCGTTTTCCATCGCGATTTCGATCGCGCTCCAGTACGGCGTCCCGCTGGAGACCTACGTCCGCAAATTCATCAACATGCGTTTCGAGCCGGCTGGTATGACCGATGACCCTGATGTCCGAATAGCCCAGTCTGTGATGGACTACCTTTTCCGCCGCCTGGCGCTGGACTACCTACCCGAGGAGACCCGGGTGGAGCTCGGCGTGTTGAGCGCCCAGGAACGGACACAGCAGCTCACCGGACAGCATGGCGGGTCCGGCATCGTCGAGGCCGCGGAGATCCCATCGGCGGAGATCCCATCGGGGGAGTCGCTGTCGGCGCAGAACGTGGTCGACGCGCCGCTGTGCTTCACCTGTGGGGTGACCATGCGCCCGGCGGGTAGCTGTTACGTCTGTGAGCAGTGCGGCTCCACCAGCGGCTGCAGCTAGGGTGCCGCTGAATAGCCGCGCGGGCCGTCCGCGCCCGACCTGCAGCGATTGCGCTGGAACGCGGTCAGTCACTGCAGGCCTACCTCCTCGACATCGTGCGGGACGAGGTGCGGCGGCGTGACATCCCGGCCGGTGAGCCCGGCGCCGTGCCGTCGCGATCGTTCCCTGTCGCGATCATTCTGAGATCCGGCGGGGGTTGTTTCTGTATGGGTTGTCTGTTGTGTCTGAGCTCGGTATCGACTCGTGGATGTGGAGAGCTCAAGAGATAGTTAGTTATTCACGACACACCGGCCGATCTGCGGGGTAGTCTTCGCGACAGCGGGTGCAGCGTCCCGAGGGCGAGGGTCTACACTGCTTCGTAGACCCGGCGATCGCTTACGTCCGGTTGTGTCTGAACGCGGAATGGGAGAGACGTCGCAAGGCGTTGCCCATACGTGCAAGCACCAAGACCCGCCACCCGCACCGACCTTCGGATCTGCTACTGATGACGCTGCCTGCCCTGGAACTTCACGAGCGCCCCGACGAGCCGCGTACGCGTGCCACGAGCACGCGACGTACCCGCCGGGCGGCCACTCCTGCACGCACGACGCCTGGCCGTGGCCTGGCCGCCGTGCCCGATGATACCGACGAACTCGACGTTACTCAGGTCGCCGAGCTTGTCGCGCGTGGACGCGAATCCGGCGAACTGAGTCACGCCGAACTTCGCGAAGCACTCGAGACCGCTGACCTCGGTCTTGAACTACTTCCCGTCCTGATTGCCCGGTTGACCACTCTCGGCGTCGAGGTTCTCGACGAGGAGGAGCCAACAACTGGAGCGCCGGCTGCCCGCGCAACCTCGGAGCATGCCGGAACCGCCGACCTCGTGCGTATGTACCTGCGCGAGATCGGCAAGGTACCCCTGCTCAACGCCGCGCAGGAGGTCGAACTGTCCAAGCGGGTCGAGGCTGGCCTGTTTGCCGAGTACAAGCTGGAGACCGACTCCGACCTGGAGCCGGCTCTGCGGCGTGACCTCCAGACCCTGGTCCGGGACGGGCATGCGGCGAAACAGCAGCTGGTCTCGGCGAACCTGCGTCTTGTGGTCTCGGTCGCCAAGAAGTACAGCGGTCGCGGCATGACCCTGCTCGACCTGGTCCAGGAGGGCAACCTCGGTCTGATCCGCGCGGTCGAGAAGTTCGACTACGCCAAGGGCTACAAGTTCTCGACCTACGCCACCTGGTGGATCAGGCAGGCGATCGGTCGGGCGCTGGCGGACCAGGCCAGGACCATCCGCATCCCGGTCCATGTCGTCGAGCAGATCAACAAGATTACGCGACTGCAGCGCCAGCTCGTCTCCACGCTCGGCCGGGAGCCGACCGACGAGGAGCTTGCGCTGGAGCTCGACATGCCGATCGAACAGGTCGTCGAACTCCGTCGGTACGCCCAGGACACGGTCAGCCTGGAGACCACGGTCGGCGACGACGGCGACTCCGTTCTCGGTGACTTCATCGAGGACGCGGACGCCACCTCGCCTGCGGACGCCGCCTCCTACGGCGCCATGCAGGACGAGATCGAGGGTGTGTTGAGCGGGCTCACACCACGTGAACGTGAGGTCATGCGGCTGCGGTTCGGTCTTGCCGACGGCAAGCAGCACACGCTTGCCGAGGTCGGCAACCGTCTCGGGCTTACCCGCGAGCGGATTCGCCAGATCGAGCGCGACACCCTTCGTGAACTGCGCAAGCCGGCGGTCGCGGGCAGACTGCGCGAGTTTCTCGACTGACCCAGCTGGGGAAGTGGCACGTCCGGTGATGTAGTGCGTTGTCGTGGTGGAGATCCCCTGTCCGGTCACCGGGCAGGGGATCTCGCTTTGCCAGCGGATGTGCTGCTGGCGGATGTGCTGCCAGCGGATGCGCCGGTGAACCTGGCGGTCAGTGGGCCGCGGGTGAGATGAACGGCAGCAACGCCTCGGGGTTGGCGACCGCGCCGAGGCTGACGGCCTGCTCCAGGGGTGCGCCCAGCAGCAGCCGCCGGACCGGTACCTCCAGCTTCTTGCCGCTGTGGGTGCGCGGGATCGCGGCGACCTGCTCGACCCGGTCGGGCACATGACGCGGGCTGAGATCATGCCGGATTGTGGTCAACAGGGTGTTCATGAAGGCGCCGTCGAGCGTGGTGCCGTCGTCCAACGCGACGTACAGCACGAGTTCGCCGGGTCGCTCGGTGGTCGAGGTGTCAATCACAAGGCTGTCCGCGACGCCGGGGATGTTCTCCACCACCTGGTACAGCTCGGCGGTACCGATCCGGACACCACCACGGTTCAGCGTCGCGTCCGAGCGGCCATATATGATCACCGATCCGTCGGGGGTGATCCGGGCCCAGTCGCCGTGGCGCCACACCCCGTTGTAGGTCGAGAAGTAGGACGTACGGAGTAGGGAGCCGTCCTCGTCGCCCCATAGGAAAAGCGGCATCGAGGGCATGGGAGCAGTGATCACCAGTTCGCCGATCTCGTTGAGGAGCTCCTTGCCGTCGTCGTCGAAGATGCTCACCGCGCAACCGAGCCCGCGCATGGCGATCTCCCCTGCGTGCACCGCCACGGTGGGCAGGCCCATCGCGACCGCCGTGCACATGTCCGTGCCGCCGCTGATCGATGCGAGCATGAGGTCGGAGCCGACCGCGTCGTAGACCCAGGCGTAACCGTCCGGGGACAGCGGCGCACCGGTGGAGCCGATGGTGCGTATCGCGGCGAGGTCGGCGATTTCCCGGGGGACGATGCCCGAGCGTTCACACGCGGTCAGAAAACCTGGGCTCGTTCCCAAGCAGGTGACGCGGACAGCTTCGGCGAGCCGCCACAGGGCGCCCAGGTCGGGAAATTTCGGGCTGCCGTCGAACAGAACCACGGTCGCTCCGGCCAGCAGGCCGGACACGAGCATGTTCCACATCATCCAGCCGGTGTTCGTCACCCACAGAAAGCGGTCGTCGGGGCCCAGATCGAGATGGAGTACCAACGACTTGAGGTGCTCCAGGAGGATTCCGCCATGGCCCTGCACGATTGGTTTGGGCCGGCCGGTCGAACCCGAGGAGTACAGGATCCACAGCGGCGCGTCGAAGGGGACCCGATGGAAGACGGGAAGCTCATCCTCAGACCCCGCCAGGAGATCCTCCCAGGAGATGACAGCCGGCAGAGCGGCCTGGTGGGCCCGCTCGACGGCGTCCGCGGCCAGATAGGGAATGACGACCGTCGCGCGTAGATCAGGTAGGCGTTCAGCTGCCGCGCCGAGCACACCGAGCGTGTCGAAGGAGTTGCCGCCGTAGGTGTAGCCGTCCACTCCGATGAGCACCGTCGGGGTGATCTGAGCGAAGCGGTCGGCAAGGGCGGTGGACCCGAAGTCCGGGGAACAGGACGACCAGACCGCACCGATGGCGGCGGTGGCAAGCATCGCCACCACCGCATGGACGCAGTTCGGCAGCACAGCGCACACTCGGTCGCCAGGGCTGACACCCAGGCGTCGCAGCCCGCCCGCCGCCGCCGCGACCTCGCGGCGGAGCTCGTCCCAGGAGACCACGGCGGTGGTCGCGTCCTCACGGACAGCGATCACCGCGGGCGCGGAGCCATGGCGGGTCAGGGCGTTCTCGGCATAGTTCACCCTGGCTGTCGGGAACCACCGGGCGCCCGGCATCCGAGCGTCGGCAAGGGCCGGGCCGTCCCCGCGGTCGCCCTCGACCGCACAGAAGTCCCAGATCGAGTCCCAGAACCCATCAAGGTCGTCCACCGACCACTGCCACAGGGCGCCGGCGTCCGCCAGCGTTCGGCCGCGTTCAGTAGCCAGCCAGTGCAGATAGGCGGTGACCCCGGCGGCACGGACCCGTTGCGGGGATGGCGCCCACAGCTGCCGTCCCGAGGTATCCGTCCAGGGTCCGGCATCCGGCGCAACCTCGGGTTCATCACCGTGTCCAACAGCCACGGAGTCAGACCCTAACGAATTCGAGGCGTCGAGATGGCCGGGCTGGCCGGGCTGGCCGGGTGGGGCCGCCGGCTGCGCGCAAGGGACATGCTCGCGCAGCCTTTGGCCTAAGGTCGAATCATGGGCGGTTCTTCGCGGCCGGACGGTTCCGCTGACGGCGATGGGTCCGGGCCGACGTTGGTCGTGTGGGACTCCGACCTGGCCGCCTACGGCTTCGGGCGCACCCACCCGCTGAACTCCGTCCGCCTCGAGCTGACCATGGACCTGGCCGCGCGTACCGGGGTGCTGGCCGGCCCCAATGTGGCGGTCCAGCCGGGCAGGCTGGCAACGGATGAGCTGATCGAGCTTGTCCACGACCCCGCCTACATCCAGGCGGTGCGCCGGGCGCCGCAATACGCCGCGCGCGGCCTGGCGGCCATGTTCGGCCTGGGAACGCCCGACAATCCCGTCTTCGAGTCCATGCACACCGCTGCCGCCCGCATCACCGGGGCGACCCTGGCCGCGGCCGCGGGCGTGTGGACGGGACGGCACGGCCATGCGGTGGCTCCCGCCGGCGGGCTGCACCACGCGATGCGGGTCGCTGCCAGCGGCTTCTGCATCTACAACGACCCGGCGGTGGCAATCGCCTGGTTGCTGCATAACGGCGCCGCCCGGGTGGCCTATGTCGATGTGGACGTCCACCACGGCGATGGTGTCCAGGCCGCGTTCTACGATGATCCGCGGGTGCTGACGATCTCGCTGCACCAGTCCGGCCGGACCCTGTTCCCCGGAACCGGTTTCCCGGACGAATCCGGGGTGGGGGAGGCCTGCGGCATGTCGGTCAACGTGGCGTTGCCGCCCCGCACCGGTGACGCCGGCTGGCTGCGGGCGTTCAGCGGCGTGGTACCTGTGCTGCTGCGTGCGTTCGCCCCTGAGATCCTGGTCACCCAGCACGGATGTGACACTCATTTCCTCGATCCGCTCGGGGATCTGACACTGTCGGTCGAAGGACAGCGTGCGTCCTACCAGACCCTGCACGATCTGGCACATGAAGTGTGCGGGGGACGATGGGTTGCCTGTGGTGGCGGCGGCTATGCGCTCGCGTCGGTGGTGCCGCGTGCATGGACGCACCTGTTGGCCATCGCCGGTCATGTGCCGCTCGACTGTTCGCGACCGGTGCCCGACGACTGGCGCCACACCGCTGACGCCCGGGTTCGTGCGGCGACCGGTGCGGCACTCACCGGCGGTCCCGTGCCCGAACGCTTCGGGGACGGCGTCGACATCGCCTTTCATCCCTGGGACGCCGGGGAGGGCGATCCGGATGACCCCTTGGACCGGGCGGTGGCGGCCACCCGACGAGAGATCCTTCCGTTGCACGGTCTCGACCCCCTCGTTGACCGATGAGTGACACGGCGCATTCGAGACATTACGAGTCCACGCAGGCTGATGCGGCGGCGAACTACCCGGCGAGGTGGGAGGCGGACGTCATCCTCGCTGACGGGGGTACCGCCCGGCTGCGTCCGGTCGTGCCCGGTGACGGTGACCGTTTGCGCGCCTTCTGGGGCCGGCTGTCGACGCGCACCATCTACTTCCGCTACTTCAGCGCGCGCGGGCCGCTCACCGATACCGACATCCGGCGGATGACCGTGCTCGACCAGCGGGTGCGCGGCGCGTTGGTCACGCTCATCGGGGACGAGATCGTGGCCATCGCCCACTGGGAGGGCACGCAGGTGGTGGCCTCCGATGCTGAGCGTGACCACGTAGACCCGGACGGGCCACCATCGGAGCTGGCGCGTCCGGCGCCGGCGGCGGAGGTCGCCTTTCTCGTGGAGGACGCGCACCAGGGACGCGGCCTGGGATCGGTCCTGCTGGAACATCTGGCGGCCGCGGCTGCCGAACGCGGGATCCGCCGTTTCGACGCCGACGTGCTTGGCGAGAACCGCCAGATGATCGGAGTTTTCCTGGATGCCGGCTACACCGTGTCGCGAACGTGGGACAGCGGTGCGGTCCGGATGTCGTTCGAGATCGCGCCGACGCAGACCTCGGTGGACGTCATGCGTGCCCGCGAACACCACGCGGAGGCCGCGTCGATCGTCCGGCTGATGCACCCCCGCTCGGTGGCGGTGATCGGGGCTTCCCGGGATCGCAACACGGTCGGCCAGATGGTCTTCCGTCACCTGCTGGCCGGTGGCTTCGCCGGCCCGGTCTACCCCGTCAACCCCGCAGCGGCCGACGTTCCGGGCGCGGTCGCGTCCGTGCGGGCGGTTGCCTCGGTGACCGACATCGACGGCCCGGTGGACCTGGCCGTGGTGTGCGTGCCACCGCGCACCGTGCCCGAGGTCATCGACCAGTGCGGTCGCAAGGGCGTTCGCGGCCTGGTGATGCTCACCGATCTCGGCGATTACCAGGCGGAGATCGAGGTCACGGCCGCGGCCCGTGCGTTCGGTATGCGCGTGGTGGGCCCGGCGAGCCTGGGTATCCAGAATCTCGCCACCGGGCTGAACGCGTCGTTGGCGGGCCGGATGCCCGCGCCCGGGCGGGTCGGCTGCTACTCACAGTCCGGACCGCTCGGCGCGGCACTGCTGGAGGCAGCCGCCGCCCGCGGGGTCGGTCTGTCGAGTTTCGTCTCGGCCGGCGACCGGGTCGACGTCAGCGGCAATGATCTTCTCCAGTTCTGGGAGGAGGATCCGGCCACCGACGTGGTCTTCATGCATGTCGAAACCTTCGGGAACCCACGCAAGTTCGCCCGGCTGGCCCGCCGGGTCGGCCGGCGCACGCCGGTGGTCGTGGTGACCAGCGGCCGCTCGACCCTGGATGACGCGTTACTGCGCCAGACCGGTGTGATCAGGGTTGACCGGATCTCCCAGGGTTTCGACGTCGCGCAGCTGCTGACCTCCCAGCCACTGCCGGCCGGCCGGCGGGTCGCGGTCGTCGGTGACTCCCGGGCGTTGGTCTGGCTGACCTGCCAGGCGGCGGAGGCCTCCGGCCTCGCGGTGGAGCGGATCCTCCTGCCGGGCGGCACCCCGCCCGAGGCGTTCACCGAGGTTCTCATCGACGCCGCGGGTCGCGCGGACGCTCTGATCGCGACGGTGGTCCGCCTGCCGCCGGCGCAACCCGGTCCGGTCGCGAGGGCCGTCGCGGCGGCCGCCAGGCTCGTCGACGTGCCCGTCCTCGCGACGGTTCTGGGCACCGAGGTACCACCGGACCTCGCGGGTGTGCCGGGCTATCCGTCACCGGAGGGCGCTGTGGCGGCGCTGGTGCGGGCCGTGTCATACGCCGAGTGGCGCGCGGAACCGACCGGTTCGGTGCCCGAGCTCACCCGGCGGGCCAAGGAGGCCCGGACGCTGCTCGCCGGCTGTTCAGGTCCGATCGACGAGGCCCGGGCAGCCGATCTGCTCGACTGCTACGGCATCGACGTCCAGCCGTTCATCACCGTCACCTCCGGCGATGAGGCGGTGCTGGCCGCGGAGCGGCTCGGATGGCCGGTGGCCCTCAAAGCGCGCGCCCGTCCGTATCGGCACCGCCCCGAGCTCGGTGGGCAGCGGCTCGACCTGTTCGGTCCGGCGGCGTTGCGGGCGGCCTGGTCGGCGATGCTCACCCAACTCGATGCCGGGCAGCTCGCCACCAGCGGCTCCTTCGTGGTGCAACGGATGGCCCCGGCGGGTGTTGCGGTGGTGATCGGTTCCCTGGAGCATCCGCGGTACGGGCCGTTGGTGTCCTTCGGATTGGCGGGACCGGCCACGGATCTGCTCGGCGACCGTGCCCACCACGTCCTACCGCTCACCGACTCCGATGCGGCGCGGTTGGTGCGGTCGGTGCGGGCCGCCCCGCTGCTGTTCGGTTACCGGGGCGCGGAGACGGTCGACGTGGCAGCTCTCGAGCTCCTGCTCATGCGGGTCGCGCGGCTCGCGGATGACCTGCCGGAGGTGGCATCGCTCACGCTGAACCCGGTGATCGTCTCGAAGTCGTCGCTCACCGTGCTCTCGGCAGAGGTCGTCGTGGGCCGCGGCCTGCCCCGCGCGGACGCCGGGCCGCGCAAACTGTGGGCACCCGTGCCCACGCACGGGCCGGACCAGATTCGCGGACCCGTTAGTGATCATGTATCGCACGTGACCGGCTCCTCACGTGACGGTGGGGACGCTTCGGGCCTGGGATCGGCTCCCGGCGCGGCGTGAGACCGTGAACGAGTGGCAACCGGAGGATGGCCGGAAATGTCAGGGGTAGGGCATTGAGCACAACGTTGCCCCACCGTCCACAATCTTTTCCCATGACGACGCCGTTGCCGCAGGAGCCGCCCGGACCTCCGTCGGTCGAGTTGACCGGCGGCAACGGCGATGGCAACGACGGCACCGACGGCACGGACGACGGCACGGACGACGGCACGGACGATGGCACCGATGGCACCGATGGCACCGATGGCACCGACGGCACCGACGGCACCGATGGCAGTGACACAACGGACGACGATGCTGCGGGGATCCGCGGACTCGATGCGGTGGCTACCGGCGCGGGTGCGACCGTCGATCTACTGACGGCGCTTGTCGCCCAGGCGCCGATCGGTCTTGCCCTCTATGACACCGCGGGGCGCCATCTTCAGGTCAACGACGTCCTGGCCAGGCTGAACGGCCGTCCCGCCGCGGACCACATCGGTCGCACCATGGCTGAGCTCCTGGGTGACTTCGGCCACGAGATGCACCAACTGCTGCAGCGTGTGGTCGCCACCGGTGAGCCCGTGGTTGATCTGGAGGTCAGCGTCGCGACCGGCGGCCGGCAACCGCGCCAGACCTGGACGGTCAGCTGGTATCCGGCGACCGACGCCCGAGGCGGGCTGCTCGGCGTGGTCCTGGTCGCTACGGATGTCACTACGCTGCGTGATGCCCGCAGTGAGCTGGCCCGAGGTGAGGCCCGGTGCCGGGCGCTGGCCGAGGCCGCGGACGCGGACGCCTTCCACACGGATGCTCAGGGCGGCCTGGACGTCGACCTGCCGCGCTGGCGCGCGATCACGGGCCAGCGACGTTCGGAGATCACCGGCTTCGGCTGGCTCGACGCGGTGCATGCACAGGACCGTGATCGGGTCGCGCGGGCCTGGCGGCAGGCGGTCGAGGGGCGCAGCGCCTTCGACGCGGAGTTCCGCCTCGTCGGCGCGGACGGCGCGGACGGCGCGGACGGCGCGGACGGCGCGGATCGCGTCCTCGTCCTGCGACTCCTGCCCCTCACCGGAGATGATCGCCCGGTCGAATGGATCGGTACGGGGCGTGACGTCACGCAGGCACGCGCGGCCGAGGCGGTCCACAGCGAGCTGGCAGCGCGCGCGCAGAGCGCGGCCGAATGGACCGAGCGCCTCCGGCTCGTCACCGCTGCGCTCTCGCGCGCGGTTACCGTCGACGAGGTGGCTGCCGTCGTGCTCGACGCCGGGCGCCAGGCACTGGGCGCATCCGGGCGGGGGGTGGCGCTGGTCGACCAGAACAGCGACCGCCTGCGTTTCCGGTCCCTGCTCGGATATCCGCAACGGTTCGTCAGCAGTTGGTCCGACATCAACCTGGGTGCGGTTCACCCGGTGCCGGAGGCCATTCGGGGCGGTCGAGCGCTGTTCCTGTCCGGCCGGGCGGAACTGGCCGGACGCTGGCCCGTGCCGGAGCTGGTCGCGAGCATGGCCGACGCCGATGAGCAGGCATGGGCGGTACTTCCACTGGCCACCGTCGACGCCCCGTTCGGCGCGCTGCTCTTCGGTTTCCACGCGCCGCACGAATTCTCCCCGCAGGATCGCACCTACCTGACCGCACTCGCCGACCAGTGCGCCCAGGCGTTGGAGCGCGCCACGCTGTTCGAGCGTGTTCTCGCCGAGGCGGCGTCGAGCCGCCGGGCGGAGGAGATGGCGCGGACCGCCGAGGGCGTCGCGCGTGAGGCCGGCCGCCGCCTGGAGCTCCTGGCCCGCGCGACCGGTGCGGTCGCGAGCGCGCTGGAGCCTGAACGGGCACTGCGGGCGCTCACCGAAGTCGTCGTCGGCGAACTCGCCGACTCCTGCGCGGTCTATCTGGTCGAATCCGGCGGAACCGCCACGGCGCCCGATGCGCCGGTCCTGCGACGGGCCGCCGCCTCGGTTCGCCCCGGCCTCACCCAGCTGCCGATGCCCCGGGCGCGTATCGGCCCGTGGCCGCAGGGCAGCCCGGTCAACCTCGCCGCAGTCACCGGGCGCAGTCACATTGAACCGCTGGACGGTGCAGCGTGGTTGTCATCCATGGAGATGGCCCGCTGGATGCGACACGTGGGGGCGCACACCCTCGCCGCCGTGCCATTGATCCTGCGCGGTCAGGTGGCCGGTGTGGTCAGCCTCATGGCCGCCGGGGACCGCGCGCCGTTCACCGGGGCGGATGTCGCGTTCCTGGAGGAACTCGCCGCGCGCGCCGCGGTTGCGGTCGAACACGCCGAGCTCTACCGCCGGAGCCGGGACACCGCGCTGACGCTGCAACGCAGTCTTCTGCCGCTGGGCGTGGTCGAGCCCGAAGGACTGGAGATCGCAGCCCGCTACGTGCCGGGCGTCGCCGACACGGAGGTGGGTGGTGACTGGTTCGACGTCATCGACCTCGGTGCGGGTCGGGTGGGGCTGGTCATCGGCGATGTCATGGGCCGCGGGGTCCGGGCGGCGGCGATCATGGGCCAGCTGCGTACCGCGGTGCGTACCTGCGCACGCCTGGAGCTGTCGCCGTACGAGGTGCTGACGCTCCTGGACAGCGTGGTCTGCGAGATCGACGAGGGCCAGATCGCGACCTGCATCTACGGGGTCGTCGAGCCACACACCGGCCTGCTGACACTTGCCAACGCAGGCCATCCGCCACCGCTGGTGGTGGCCCCGGACGGGCTGGTGTCGCGGCTCTACATGGAGGTCGGCACTCCGCTGGGCCTTGGTCGCGGTGACGTCAAGGAGTACACCGTCCGGCTGCAGCGGGGCGCGTTGCTGGTGCTGTTCACCGACGGACTGGTGGAGAGCCGTGAGCGCGACATCGACGCCGGGGTGTCCGATCTGGCCGCGGTGCTCGCCCGCCAGAACGGATCGCTGAGCAGGCGGGCGGACCATGCGCTGGCAGCGCTGGGGCGGGACGAGGGCCACGACGATGATGTGGCGCTGCTGCTGGTCGGACTGCCCGACACCGATTCCAGCGGGGCGACCCGCTTCGCCGAGATCGCCGTGCCCGCGGGGCCGGCCGGGCTCGGCGAGGCCCGTGGGCGTGCCCGCGAGCTGCTGACGGACTGGTTGGTCGAGGCCGACATCATCGATTCGGTGGTGCTGCTGATGTCGGAGCTCGTCACCAACGCCCTGGTGCACGGCCGCTCCCCGTTGTCCGCGCGACTGCGCCGGACCGGATCGAGAGTGATCGTGGAGGTCACGGACGGTGATCCGAGGATGCCTCGACGGCGGCACGCCGACGTCGAGGACGAGGGCGGTCGTGGTCTTGAGCTGGTGTCCCTGATCGCCTCCAGATGGGGGACCCGTTTGGCCGGCGCAGGCAAGGTCGTGTGGGCGGAGATTGCCGCGCCGCTGGTGCCGTGACCGGTTGCCGACGCTACCGGCCCGCGGATTCACCGAGAAGTGGGTCACCATCGCGGTGGGCGCGGCGGCCCGGTCGGCCCTGCGCCGTGACAGGTCGCGTAACGTGAGGTCCGTGGCGGATGTGGTGTTGCGCCTGGACGCGGTAACCGTTGTACGGGATGGTGCGTCGCTGCTTTCCGACATCCACTGGACTGTCGCGGACGGTGAGCGCTGGGTTATTCTCGGGCCGAACGGCGCCGGGAAGACAACCCTGCTTCAGGTGGCGGCGAGCCGGGTTTTCCCCACTCGGGGAACGGTGGACCTACTCGGCAGCCGGCTTGGCGAGCGTGATGTCTTCGACGTCCGCAGCCGCGTGGGTCTGACGAGCTCCGCCGTGGCTGACGTCCTGCCCGCGGGCGAACGTGTTGTTGACGTGGTCATGACCGCGGCCTGGAACGTGGTCGGACGCGCCGGAGAAAAGTACGGCGACGACGACCTGGGCCGGGCGCGAGAGCTACTCGTCCAGGTCGGGTGCAGGAATCTCACCGAGCGGCGATACGGCACTTTGTCCGAAGGGGAGCGCAAACGCGTCCAGATCGCGCGTGCGCTGATGACGGACCCCGAGCTACTCCTGCTGGACGAACCGGCGGCTGGGCTCGATCTGGGCGCCCGTGAGGCCCTGCTGCGGCGCCTCACCCGGTTGGTCGCCGATCCTGGTTCGCCGGTGACGGTCATAGTCAGCCATCACGTCGAGGAGATTCCGCCGGGCATCACGCACGCACTGCTGCTGCGTGCCGGCAAGGTGGTGGCGGCCGGGGACGTCGAGGCGGTCCTGACCGGGCCGGGGCTCTCGGCCTGCTTTGGTATTCCCCTCGAGGTCGTGGCCGGCGATGGTCGGTTTACCGCCCGGCTGGCGCCCGCCATCGCCGGCCCGGCCCGCAGTTCGGCTCCGGCCCGGGCGCGGGGCGCCCGAGTCTGATCCGCCCGGCCCGGAGGCCGCGGTCCCCCTGAATCTTATCGGGAACGGGCGTCGTCCAGCAGGGCCCACAGCCACCCTGGCCCGACGCTGGCCGCGCCCGTGGCAGCGACCCTACGGCGAAGCTCGCGGTCGGCGGTGACGACGAGAACCGGACCGACCTGTCGGTGGATCTGGTCGACCACGGCATCGTCGCCCGAGCCGACCGCGTGGACAACCACAAGCCGGGCGATGGTGGGATCCGGCCCCGCGGGAACCCCGGCTCGGGCCACGCCTTCGAGTACCACGACCAGCTGGGCGGCTGGAGCCCGGTGATGCGCCCCCTGGTGGCTCGTATCCGGGTCGGACTCGGACGCGCGTGGGTGGAGCTCGGAGCGCCGGTGCTCGGGCAGCCAGAGTTCAGACAGCCTTTGGTGCAGGCGTAACGCGGCACCCGCGCGGTCGCGCCACCATCCGTCCGGGCGTGCTCCTATCACATTTGCGGCATCGACGATCCATGTCCGCTCATCCATCGTGCGCCCCGCTCTCCACGCTCTACCAGACCGTGAATCGGATGACCCCGGCCGCGGCCCGTTCGTGGTGTAAGACATTCGCCGGAGCGGATCCTTGATGGCGTTGCGTGGCGCTCACTCTGCCTTCCGGACCGTGACATCCTTGTCTGTGCCGACCACCGGCGTTTCGGATCGGAAGTCGCGATTCGGTGACAACACATGATCAAAATTTATCCCGACGGTGGCCTCCACCCCTTTGGGTTGACGTGACTCACGTCAACCCGAGGACTCTTGTGTGGCGTCCATGACGCCGTGCAGAGCATGTCCGTGGGCGATGCCAGTCGCGCGTGTCCGAACCAGCCGTTACAGTTCTTCCTGATGACGTGGTAATACTAGTCCCGAGAGTTCCTCGGTTCGCTGACCTGAAGGAGAGTGGCATGGCGCAGAAGACCATCGTGTCGTTGATTGACGATCTCGATGGACACGAGGCTGATGAGACTGTTCGGTTCGGACTGGACGGCGCTTCGTACGAGATCGATCTGTCCGAGAAGAACGCCACCAAGCTGCGTGAGTCGTTGGCTCCGTTCGTTGGAGCGGCGCGTCGGTCCGGTGGTCGGGCAACTGCCGCCCGGCGTGGCCCGCGTGGCGCTTCTCGCCGTACCGGGGGTACAGACCGTACTGCCGACATTCGCGAGTGGGCGCGCTCCAACGGTTACACGGTCAGTGACCGCGGTCGTATCGCATCCAACATCGTCGAGGCGTACGACAAGGCTCACTGAGTGGCTCTCGGTCGCATTCGTCCAGCTGGCCAAAGGCCGCGCGATCATAGCTCTATTTCGCGTGACCGCAGGCCACAAGGGACGCGGTGCGACCGAGCAGCGGCCCATGGAGCGGTGGGGTTCTGCCGCGGTGGTGCCGGCTACGGAGGTCGGACCTCTGGTTGGTACCACTTGCGTCCCATATGGGGGTATGTGGCAACCGCTGTTTCCTGGGCGACAGGCTGAGAAGTCGACATCCTGTCGCCCAGGTCATGTGTGGCTCAGGTCCGATGCCCGACCATCCACGTTTCTACGGCCGCAGCGGCGCGAGGAAGAGCCTCGGACAGGTTGCGGCGGCCGTCGTTCGTGACGAAAATGTCGTCCTCAATCCGGATGCCGATCCCGCGCAGCTCGGGGGGCACCGTAATGTCATCGGGCTGGAAGTACAGGCCCGGCTCGACGGTCAGCACCATCCCGGCCACGAGTGGGCCGTCGCGGTAGGTCTCGTCACGGGCCTGCGCGCAGTCGTGGACGTCGAGTCCCAACATATGTGACGTTGAGTGCAGGGTATACCTGCGATGCATGCCGGCGTTCGGGGCTTGTGGGTCTTCTGCCAGCGACTCGTCAACGCTCACCGGAAGCAGCCCCCAGTCGTGTAGCGCCTGCGCTATCACCCGCATTGCCGCCCGGTGCGGGTCGCCGAACTTTGCGTCCGGTCGCACCGCGGCGATTCCCGCCTGCTGGGCCGCATGGACCACGTCGTACACCTGGCGCTGCACGTTGCTGAAATGTCCGTCCACGGGAAGGGTGCGTGTGATGTCGGCGGTGTAAAGCGAGCGGGACTCCACGCCCATGTCCAGCAGCGCGAGGTCCCCACGCTGCACCGGCCCGTCGTCACGGACCCAGTGCAGGACGGTTGCGTGGTGGCCGCAGGCCACGATCGATCCGTACCCGACATCGTTGCCGTCGACCCTCGCCCGGCGCCAGAACGTGCCTTCCAGCCACCGTTCGCCGTTGGGCAGGGTCATAGCGTGGTCCAACTCACGTACACATTCGGAAAAGCCGAGCACGGTTGCCGCGACCGCGTTCTCCAGCATCGCGGTCTCGTAGTCGTCCTTGACCAGCCGCAGCTCGGAGAGGGCCTGCGCCAGTTCCAGATCCCGGTCGGCGGGGTCGGCCGCGCCCGCCGCGGACCTGCCTGACCTGCCTGACCTGCCGGGGGAGTAACACAGGATCTGGCGGTCCACTGCGGTGTCCAGGCCCCGCACAACCCGAGTCGTCGCCGGGGACAGTCGCCCCAGCGCGTCGGTCAGATCGTGCAGCGGCCGGCACTCGATTTCGAAGGCCGCTGATCTCTCCCGGACCCCTGGGCGCGGACCGACCCATAGTTCGCCGTAACGCCGGTCGGTGTAGAAGGCCGAGGACGAGCGGTCCGACCGGTCCGCGACATACAGCACGGCTTCGTGGTCGCCGGCCGAGCTCGGGTGGAGAATCACCACTGCGTCGGGCTCATGACAGCCGGTCAGCCAGAAAAAGTCGCTTCCCGGTCGGAACGGGTAATCTGTGTCGTTTGCGCGTACCCGGAGCCCGCCGCTGGGTATCACCAGTGTTTCGGCCGGGAAACGCGAGCCCAACAGGGCACGTCGTTTGGCCGTGTATGGCGCGACGTCATCACGCGACGGCGTCATCGTGGGCAACGGGGCCCATCCGCCGGCCATGAATCGACGGAAGGCGGCCGGTGGCTGGTGATCGTGACTGGCCTGCCCCTCCGTGCCGGCTTCTCCTTCGGCCATGGCCGGGGATGACGTGACGGTTGACGTGCTGCCAGCCGCGACCGTACTGCCCGGGACCGGGATTGGACTATCTGCGACGATAAGCACGGTGGATCTGTCGGGGGCAGGCGGGGTTCCGTCCGAGTGCGCACTCATAGTTCCAACGGTAGGCCGCGGCGCCCGATACGGGTAGCGTCGCAGGAGTGCCTGTGCCGCCGGGTCCCATGGATGGTCTTCTTGTCGTCGATCTCACTCGGGTATTGGCCGGGCCGTTCTCCACGTTGATGCTGGCCGATCTCGGCGCCCGGGTCATCAAGGTGGAACGGCCTGACCACGGAGATGACTCCCGATCCTACGGTCCGTTCATGAACGATCGGTCGCTGTACTTCGCCCGGGTGAACCGCGGCAAACAGTCGGTTGCGCTCGATCTGAGGGATCCGACCGATCACGCGACGTTACTTTCCATCATCGATCGGGCTGATGTGCTCGTCGAGAACTTCCGGCCCGGCGTGATGGACCGGCTTGGTCTGGGCTGGACCGCGATGTCAGCGCTCAATCCCCGGTTGGTATACGTGAGCATCTCGGGCTTTGGGCAGACCGGACCGTGGCGAAACCGACCCGCCTACGACGCTGTCGTGCAGGCTGCCGCCGGCATTATGTCGATCACAGGTTCGCCCGACGGCGAACCTGTCAAGCCGGGAGTGCCGATCGCGGACCTCGCTGCCGGGCTGTACGCCTTCGGTGCCATCGGAGCCGCGTTGCACGGACGGAACACGACCGGACGTGGGACCTATATTGACATCGCCATGTTCGATGCCACACTGTCGCTGCTCGAAGGTGCTGCGTTGTCCTATCTCGCCACCGGCACAACCCCGCCACGCATAGGTAACGCACATTACTCGATCGCGCCGTTCGACACGTTCGCGTGCGCGGACCGGAGTATTGTGATCTGTGCCGCGAACGACGGCCTCTTCGTCCGGCTGTGTCAGGCGCTGGATCGTGCAGATCTTGGCGCAGACCCCCGCTTCGCCACGAACGACGCCCGGCTGTCCGGCCGGGACTCGTTCAAATGCGAAGTAGAAGGCACGCTACGTACCCGGCCAGCCGCGCAATGGCTCGCGATTCTGCACGAAGCGGGCGTACCATGCGGCCTCATCAACGACGTCGCCGAAGCGGTGTCCTCGGACCAGGCCGGTTTTCGGCACATGGTGGTGGAAGCCGGTGGCCTGCCGTTGCCTGGCAATCCGGTGAAGATGCCCGGCCGGGCGGATCCCTCGACACGGCCGCCTGCTCCCGAACTCGACGCGGACGGCCCGGCCATCCGGGCGGAATTCAACGGTAACCGATGATCGCAGCTGTCGCGGGCGCGACAGCTGCGCCGGGGAACTTCTCCTCGGCCGCGGAACGTCCACAGGATTGGCGTAGGTGGCACGATGGTGCGGTGAGCGGGGGAACATGACCATGACGTGGCCTCCGGACGGCCAGGGCCAACGTGCCACCATGGGATGGCGGCCTGACGGCCGCGATGCGATGTCCACCGGGCGTCGGCTGGTCACCGTCGTGGCGGGGCTTGTCTCGCTCCTGCTGCTGGTCGTCTCCGCCGGCGGGTGGCTGGCCCTGCGCTACTACGACGGTAAGGTCACCCGCGTCCCGCTGCGCTTCCCCGCCGCGGACCGGCGGCCGGCCGACCCGGGTGGGGACACCCAGAACATCCTCCTGGTCGGTTCGGACAGTCGCGCCGGGACGGGCGGTGAGTTCGGCGAGGTCGAGGGCCAGCGGTCGGACACGACGATCCTGGCGCACCTGGACGCGAACGGTTCCACCACGCTCGCCTCGTTTCCGCGGGACCTGTGGGTGACGATCCCCGCCTACACCGATGCCTCGGGACACAACCACACCGGGGGGAGGTCGAAGCTCAACGCAGCCTTCGCCCTGGGCGGCCCGTCCCTGCTGATACGCACCATCGAGGGACTGACGAAGATACGCATCGATCACTACCTCCAGATCGACTTCATCGGTTTCCAGCGGATGACCGACGCGTTGGGTGGGGTGACCGTGTGTGTGAAGCCGCTGCCCAACGGGAGCAGGAGCAACCTCGACGACAAGATGTCGGGTTGGCATGGCCACGTAGGCGACAACTCCCTCAACGGCGAGCAGGCGCTGGCCTTCGTCCGGCAGCGTTACGGTCTGCCCGAAGCGGACCTCGACCGGATCCGCCGCCAGCAGCAGTTCATCGGCGTGATCTTTCGGGCGGCGACGTCGACCGGCACGTTGACCAATCCGGTCCGGCTCGGCTCGCTGATGGACGCGGTCACCTCGGCCGTCAGCGTTGACGACGCCACGTCGCTGGCGGACCTGGCGCCGCTCGCGGTCCGGCTTCGCGGTGTGGGGACCGGCGGTGTGCGGATGACGACCGTTCCGACGTCGCCCGGCCAGATCGGCGGCCAGTCGGTGCTTGTCACCGATCCCGGCAAACTCGCGTCGTTCGTGGCCGGTCTGAGCGGTCCACCGCCGTCCGCCGCGTCCGCCGTCGTTCTGGTGGCTGCGGCGGTCCCTGCCCCCGCCACGCCCGCGGTGGCGCCATCGGCCGGTTCGTGTACCTACTGACCGTCGGGTGCCTGCTGGACGTGGCTCCGGCGCCGGGACCGCCACCGGGAGTGGGAGCGTGCAGTGGGGACGCCGAGCCCTGCCGACGGCGGCGGGGATTCGCCGGGCGCCACCACGATCTTGGTCATCCCGTCGATGGCGGCGTTGAGTTCGGCGCCGAGCAGGACCGCGAGCGCGGTGATATAGAAGAAGAGAAGCGCCGCGACCGGCGCCGCCACCGAGCCGTAGATCAGCTCGTGGCCGAACACGGTCTCCAGGTAGAGCCGTAGCAGGTAGCTGCCGACATTCCAGACCACCATGGCCAGCAGCGCCCCGGGCAGCGCGCGCCGCCACGGTCGCCTGGACGGCAGAGCCAGGTGGTAGAGGGATGCGAGTATCGCCAGTGAGAATACGGCGACGACCGGCCAGAACAGGATCCTCAGCAGCCAGCCCACGACGTGGTGGTGTTCCGCGTCGAGTATCCGGGAGATCAGACCCGGCCCGAGGACGAGCGCCGGCAGCAGGATCACCCCACTGGCCACCTGGGCGAGGTAGAGCTGCAGTGCCAGCAGCCGGCTGCGTACCGCTGAGCGCAGCTCACGCTGTCCGGAGGCGATCGTGATCGTGTTGACGTAGGTCGCCATCGCCGACGATCCGGTCCACAGCGACAGCAGGAAACCGATCGAAATCACGTCCGGGCGTCCGTGCGTGAGGATCTCGTTGATGGTCGGGCGAACCACGTCGTCGACGACCACGGGCGTCAGCAGGTCGTTCGCCGTGGTTAGCAGGCTCTGGCGAACACTGTCGACGGCATCGGCACCGAGTGCGTCCCCGATGTACCCGATCGTGCCGAGGACCGCCAACAGCAGGGGGGGAAGGGACAGCAACTGCCAGAAGCCCGCCTCGGCCGCGAGGCCGAGAACGCGGTCGCGCCATGCCCCCGCGACGGTCTGACGGGCGAGAGTGACAACACGCATGGACACCGGTCCGCGTGAGGTGGCCAACGCCTTCGGCGGCTGGACCGGTGGCCCCGCGGGTAGCGCTCTGTTCGCCGTCGGCACGCGACCCACGGTACGACTCCGTAATGGGGGACACGCTCAAGCTCGGCGGAAGGTGGTCCTTTTTACCTGCTGGCGAGGGGCGCCATATCGGGGTTCCTGCCGGATCGGTGAAAGCCGATCTGGCAGGTCCGGCCGCTGACGCACAGTGGGAGACGATGATTCAGGGGGAAATGGTCAGTTTGTCGGTTTCGTCATGGTATTCAGCAGCCACGGCCCGCAGCTTGGAGTCGTGGGACTTGGCGTGGTGTCGGCAGAACAGCAGCTCGCCGCCACCGGGAAGCACGACCCGCACATACGCCTGCGCGCCGCACCGGTCGCACCGGTCGAGGTTGGTCAGCGTCGGTTTGGTAGTGGTTCCAGTCACACCATCTTCAACAGTCTTCGTCGGGATTTGGTTCCACGCTGTCGGTGTGACGGTTCCCTCACGGACGTCTTGGCGAATGACCGACGTCGGCGGTTACGGTCCTGGCTGCTCCCAGCACCCCACAAAGCCGCAGGTGGTGACGGGACACGTCGCTACGGGCGCCGGGCGCCGAAGACGATGTCGTCCCATGCCGGCACGGACTTGCGGCCGCGGCGACCGCCGGCGCCTCGGTCAGCCGGGCGACCGGGAGCACCCTGACGCCCGCGGGTCCCGGGCGATGGCTGTCCGGCGTCGTCGTCGATGTCGGCAGCTGCCTCCGCCGCTGCCGCCTCCGGGGTGGAGCGTGGCTGCGGTCCGACGGGATCGGTCACGATCAGACCGGCTGCGGGGGCAGGCGTGGTCGCCGGGATAACCGGCACGCTCGGGGTGACCGGCACCGGCCGGGCCTCGGGCACCTCCGCCACGGGCGCAGCGGGTTCCGGCCGCTGCGGCTGCACTGATCGAATCAGCGCGGCCGGCGGGGCCGGGGTTGCCGGGGGAATTGGGGTGCGTGCGGGCGCCTCGCCCCGGGCGGCGGGCCGGGACACGCCGTGGGTCCGCCCCCGTGCCGCCGCCGGCTGGACCGGCGTGGGCGGCGGCACCGTGACCGGCGGGTGCACAACCGGCGCAACCTGCGCAGGGACCGGCTCCTGCACAAGGGTCAGCGCGGGACCGGGCGGCCGGGTGGTGCCGGTCTGCGTGGGCAGCGGCGTGGGCAGCGGCGGTGCGGCGGGTTCGACCGGTACCTCAGGAGTCACCAGCGCCCTGGCGGCATCATCGTGTGGGCGCACCCGGCGCACCACCGGATCCCAGGTCCAGCGCGCGCACCGGCTCTCCGAGGTCAGCTGTACCAGCCAGATTCCGTCCACCCGACGCCAGGCATCCCACTGCGCGCCGTCGGGATCGTCCTGGGCAGCCATCAGCCGGGCGTCCACAACCTCGCCCAGCGGCCGGCCCGGGGCGCCACCAGGGTCCTTGGGTAGCAGCGCCGCCCGCGCCTCCTGTACCACCCGGGCTCGCTCGGCCAGCACCGGGCCCTCGTAGCGCTCCACCCGCTCGACTGGAATGCCCGCTACCCGCGCAACCTCGGCAGTTGTCTCGCCAGCTCGCAGGCGCGCCTGGATTTCCCGTGGGGTCAGGGCGCTTTCCTGGCGTACCTCGCTGCGTCGCGCCCCGCGCAGCGCCGATCGAAGCCGGTCGTCAACCGGTACCCGGAATTTTTCCGCGTCGGGTCCGCCCGCGGTATCGGCGAGCACGAGGTAGCCGCCGTCCTCGCTGAGCGCGACCGCTCGCAGCTCACGCATGGCGCCTCCTCATCGGCGTCGTCCGAATCCGTCGTGGCACATTTGGTAACGGTGAGTGTCCGGATTGTCGAACCGGCCGCTCATGCTTACCACCACACCTTGCCATCGACATACCGGCGGTGTCTCACCCCGGGAGTCGACACGCTCTGTCGGCCTCCCGCCGACACCACGCTGCGCCCATCCTGGGTGGTCAGGGACGGCGGCCGCCGGGGGGCCGGGTGGCCGGTGGCCGCCGGCGCGGTGCCCGTGCCGGCGCCTTGGGACGGGTCTGGTCGCCCGCGGCGAACAGCGCGGCCCCGACAATTCCGGCGTTGTTCTGCAACTGGGCGGGGACCACCTTCGTGCGGATTTCGAGACGATCGAGAAATCGATCCGCCTTTCGGCTCGCGCCGCCGCCGATGATGATGAGATCGGGCCACAGCAGCGCTTCCAGCGCGCTCAGATAGCGGCTGACCCGCTTCGCCCACTTCTCCCAGGAAAGATCTTCGCGTTCGCGGGCCGCCTCGGAGGCCGAGGTCTCCGCCACGCTTCCACCGATCTCAAGATGGCCGAACTCGGTGTTCGCAAGGAGCTGGCCATGAAGGAACAGCGCTGTGCCGATACCGGTTCCGAAGGTCGTCATGAGGACGACACCGCCGACGTCGCGACCGGCACCGAAGGTCATCTCGGCGATTCCGGCGGCGTCGGCGTCGTTGATCACCGTTACCCCGCCTGGCAGGACCGCGCCGAGGGTGGCCGCCAGGTCGGTGTCCACCCAGCTCGGGTCGACGTTCGCCGCGGTCTTGGCGATCCCGTCCTTGAGCACGGCGGGAAAGGTGGCTCCGACCGGACCCGTCCAGCCGAAGTGGTCCACCACGTCCGCAACGGTCTTGGCGATGGCGCCCGGTAGCGACGGCTGCGGCGTCGGAATCCGGATGCGGGGCGCGGCCAGTGTCCCTTCGTCGATGTCGACGGGCGCACCCTTGATGCCGGTACCACCGATGTCGACACCGAAGACCTGCATTTCGCCTGTGCCCTCCCGTTGCCGTCGACCTATACCGGGCGTACCTGGACACAGTGTCCACCGCGGCGTGCGGCACCGTGGGACTGTCCGGTCAACCCGCGCCCACTCCACCATAGATCCGCATGCCTCGCCGGCCCATCTGAGTGTGACACCGGTATCCGGGCCCGATCTCCCCGTGGCACGCCGCGGACGCCGATCGCCGATCGATCCGCCGGCGCTCTAAGCTGAGCTGGTGGCATTGTGGGATTCCTTCGGTCGAGTCGCCACCGACCTGCGGGTTTCGTTGACGGACCGCTGCAATCTGCGGTGCACCTACTGCATGCCCGTCGAAGGCCTGGCGTGGTTGCCGGGGGAGGAGACCCTGACCGACGAGGAGGTACTCCGTCTCGTCCGGATAGCGGTCACCCGCCTTGGAGTGACCGAGGTCAGACTGACCGGCGGTGAGCCTACGGTCCGGCCCGGTCTGGTCGGCCTTGTCGCCCGGTTGGTGGCGTTGCGTCCGCGTCCCCAGGTGTCCATGACCACCAACGGCACATCGCTGGCCCGCCTTGCCGGTGCGCTGCGCGCCGCCGGCCTGGAGCGGGTGAACGTCTCTCTGGACACACTGCGGGCCGACCGCTACCTGGCGATTACCCATCGGGACCGGCTCGCGGACGCGTGTGCGGGTCTGGCGGCCGCGGCCGCGGCCGGGCTGGCACCGGTGAAGGTCAACGCGGTGCTGCTGCGGGACGTCAACGACGACGAGGCTGCCGCCCTGCTGCGATGGTGCCTGGAGCGGGGCTACGCCCTGCGCTTCATCGAGCAGATGCCGCTGGACCCTCAGCACAGCTGGGATCGCGGGGTGATGGTCACCGGCGCGGAGATCCTCGCCCGGCTGCGGTCGGAGTTCACCCTGACGGCACTGCCCGGTCGCGGCAGCGCGCCGGCCGAGTTGTTCGCCGTGGACGGCGGACCTGACACGGTCGGCGTGATCGGCTCGGTGACCGCACCGTTCTGCGCCGCCTGCGACCGGGTTCGTCTTACCGCCGACGGGCAGGTTCGCTCGTGCCTGTTCGCCCGCGAGGAGACCGACCTGCGCACGCCCATGCGGGCCGGGGCCGACGACGCGCACCTTGCGCAGCTGTGGGCGGCCGCGGTCCGCGGCAAGCGCGCCGGGCACGGTATTGACGACCCCGCCTTTGCGCAGCCCGCGCGACCGATGTCGGCGATCGGCGGATGAGCTGGGACGCGCTGGTGCTTGCCGGCGGAGCGGCCCGCCGCCTCGGCGGCGTGGACAAACCCGCGTTGACTGTCGGCGGCCAGACCCTGCTGGATCGTGTTCTCGCGGCGGTGGACGGCGCGCGCGAAGTGATCGTGGTCGGACCGGCGCGCCGGGTCGCGGTGACCCGCCCGGTGGTGTGGACCCGCGAGCGACCGCCGGGCGGGGGACCGGTCGCCGCGCTCGCCGCCGGTCTGGAGCTGGTGTGCGCACCCTTGGTCGCCGTGCTCGCGGCCGATCTTCCGTTTCTCACCGCGGCGACGGTCGCCGCGCTCGTGCGGGCCGTGGGCGGTGGCGGTGCCGGTGCCGGTGGCGGCCGGGACGCAACGGGAGCCGGCCCGACCGACGATGATCCTCCGTGGGGTGCGCTCCTGGTTGATCCAGCCGGCCGGCACCAGTACCTGACCGGGGTGTGGCGGACGTCCGCGCTGCGTGCGCGTCTCCCGGCGGTGCCGGCCGGAGCGTCGATGCGGTCGGTGTTGGCGGGCCCGCGGGTACTGGTGCTACCCGCCGACGGACGCACCACCCTGGACTGCGACGCACCGGCGGACCTGGAACGGGCGCGAGGCTGGGCCAGGATGGGCCCGTGAGCGCTCGTGATGACTGGGTGGTCGTCGCCCCCGGCGCGTTCTGAAACAGGCGGTCAGCGCACCCACGCCGGTCCGTCCTCCAGCAGGGCCCGCATGTCGATCGCCATCGTGTGGACCGCGAGCGGGTCGTCCAGCCCGGCGTTGTCCAGGGTCGACCAGGACAACACGTCCTCTCCGGCCGGCGCCTGGTGACGGCTGGGTACCGCGGCGCGGGGATCGACCGACCGTAGGCGAGGGAGGGCAAGGGTGCTCGTCGCGGCATCGGTGGCGTCCCTGCCACGGACGCCGCCTACCGGTCTGCCGGCGGCGGGATCGACCGGTGTCCCGGGTCGGGTGCGACCGGAGGATGTGACGATCGACTGGTCCAGGCCGGCGAGCCCGGCGATCACTACCAGCGCCGGCACGACGAACTGCGCGGGCCGCCACGTGGTCAGGGCGACCATGGTGAAGACGATCAAAATGGTGACCGCTCCGAGCGCGTTGCGCTGCGCGGGCGGCAACGCCGGAACCTTTCGGCCGTGTCGGTAATATCCCACCCGATCGAGTGTGCCCTATATCTCGTCCGCCCGCTGCCCTCGACCCGTCGGCGCGGCCCACGGTACCGCGTCGGATGCGTGGTGGCGCGCGCACCAGGCGTCCCGGGGGACAGCCGTCGTCGACGGCTGTTCGTCGGCGAGCAGTACCCGCAGCAACCGTGCGCGGACATCGGCGCTGGTCTCGATCGTGTGCACGACGACGGCGTACTCGTCGGTGCCCCTGGCTGCGACCAGGCGTTCTGCGTCGTGCCAGGCGTCCTCCCGCCATGCCGTCAACATCTCGATCAGGTCGTCGCGGCCGAGACCGTAGCGCAGCGTCCCGTCATCCAGGTGCGGGTCGAAGCGGGCTGCCTCCTGCGCCAGCAACGGATCCATCACCCGCGCCAGGATCGCGTTGACACGGTCGTGATCGCCCTTGTGACTGTGGCCGTCGGGACCGGCCAGGCCGAGCTCGGCGAGAACGAACGGCAGATCGCGGGTGACATGGGCGTTCATGCCGAGCAGCAGGTCACCGGCGGCTGAGAGCGTTGTGGTGGCGGCCGCGGTGAACGCCACCCGCCAGGCTGGCGGCACGTCGGTCGGGCGGCCCGCCGCCCACTGGTCGAAGGCCCGGAAGTAGTACCGGGCGAACAGCGCGTCCTCGGCGTTGACCCACCCGGGATCGGCGAAGGAACCCGCGACCGCGGCCGCATCGCCGAATGCCTCGGTCGTGCGCAGATAGGCGAAGGAAAAGATCACCCGATGGTCGCAGTGGTCCTCCAGTGGTCGAAGTTGGTCACGCATCGTCGTCAACGTTTCCCGCACACATGTCGGCGACCCGGTTGTGCACGGTGGGGGAAATTGATGTCCTGCAGGCTCTGCGGTGGCCTGGCCGGGCATCCCGGCCAGCAGTGAGCTAGCCGTCAGGAGCGTGGTGACTGCGATGCGTAGCCATCCCATGGGGCTGCATGGTAGTTCAACTGTTACTCAAAGCATTTACAGCCGGGCGGAGAGTCGTGATAATGCTGCGCTATGTCCCTTCAAGGTCACAATCCGGAAGGTCCCGGTCGGGGCATCCTGGACACCCTCACGGAGGTCGTCTTCCAGACCGACGCCGAGGGACGCTGGACGTACCTCAACCGCGCCTGGACGACGGTGACGGGCTTCGACGTCGTCGCGTCGCTGGGGAGTCACTTCCTCGACTACGTCCACCCGGATGAGTACGACCACACGATCGCGCTGTTCATGGCGGTGGTGGCCGGTGGTTCTGATCATTGCCGGCATGTGACCCGCTACCGGACCCGCGACGGTGCCTACCGGCGCGTCGAGATCCGTGCCAACGTGCTGCGGGCGCCGGACGGTGCCGTCTCGGGCAACTCGGGGACGATTGTCGATGTGAGCCGTGACCAGCATGACGCTGAGGCGGTCGGTGAACACACAGCCCTGTTGGAGCTCGTTTCCGGGGGCGTGCCGGGCGCCGAGCTTCCCGTCGGTGTCCTGGTCTACGACCGCGCGCTCGGTCTGCGCCGGACGTCGCAGGTTGTCGATCGCCTGCTCGGTGAGCGGTTACGGGTCGGCGATCCCTTGGACCGGCTGGGGATCATGCTGCGGCCCGGTGGCGAGGGCGTGGCGCTGGACGGCGAGTGGGGACTGGCCGCCACGGCGGCGCGGACCGGCCGGCCCCAGCACGGCGACGTCAATCTCCTCGGCCGCGCCGGCGCCGACCCCGACCCCGACCCCGATGTGCGCGGTCGAGCCGGGCCCGGTCCGGCGCGGGCGTTACGGATCTCGGTGATCCCGCAGGTGGACGGCCGCCGGGAGCTGGTTGCCGTTGTGCTGCAGGATGTCACCGATCTGCGGCGGGCGGAACGGCTGCAGTCGGCCGTTGCCCAGCTCGGTCAGCGTGCTCTGGGTGGGCTGACCGTCCCGGACCTGCTCGCCGAGGCCGCCCAGGTGGTCCGCGTCACCCTGGGTCTGCCTGGCTGCGAGGTGCTGGCGGCGACCGGCCGGGACAACCCGGCCGATCCGGCACACCCGATCGCGGCGATCATTCCGGTCGCGTTGGCCTCGGATGGCCCCACGATCATCGACCGCGGGGCTGCTTTCCACGGTGTTGCGGCCCGTATCGGCGCGGCTGGCCGCAGCCACGCCGTATTGGTCGCGTACGCGCCGTACCGGCGGGAGTTCGCCCCGGATGAGGCGGCGTTCGTCCAGTCCGTCGCCAACGTGCTGGCAGCCGCGCTCGAACGGGATACCGCCGAGCGGGAGGTCCGCCACCAGGCCCGGCACGACCCGCTGACCGGGCTGGCGAACCGGGTCCTGCTGCACGACCGGATCTCGCGAGCGCTGCGCACGGTCGAGGCCGACGGCGGTGCGCTGGCCCTGCTGTTGATGGACCTCGACCGGTTCAAGGAGATCAACGACACGTTGGGTCACGGAGCCGGTGACGATGTGCTCCGCGAGGTGGCGGTACGGTTACGACGCGCCACCGGTTCGGCCGCGACAGTCGCCCGCCTCGGTGGGGACGAGTTCGCGATCCTGCTGCCGTCGGCGCCGCGGGGAGTCGCTGACGCCCTTGCCGTCGCGAGCCGTGTGCGAGCCGCCCTGGCCGAGCGTATCGATGTCGGCACGCTTCCGCTGAGCGTCGAGGGAAGTATCGGGATCGCGATCGGGCCTGGTGACGGGAGCGATCCGGGAACCCTGGTGCGGTGTGCCGACGTGGCCATGTACCGGGCCAAGCAGCTCTGCGTCGGGGTCGCGGTGTACGCCCCCGATGCCGACCAGAACCGCCGCGAGCGCCTTGAACTGCTCGGCGGCCTTCGCTCGGCGATCGCGGGCGGGGAGCTGGTCCTGCACTACCAGCCCAAGGTCGACCTGCGTACCGGGCGGACCACCGCGGTCGAGGCGCTGGTCCGCTGGCAGCACCCGTCGCACGGCCTGGTCGAGCCGGGGCGTTTCGTTCCGTTCGCCGAACAGAGCAACCTGGTCAGGCCGTTGACCCGCCGGGTCCTCATGCTCGCCCTGGACCAGGCGCGATCATGGTGGGACGCGGGTCGGTTGCTGCCCGTGGCGGTGAACGTCTCGGCCCGGATGTTGCACGACGCAGAATTGATCTCGACGGTACAGGCGGAGCTGGACAGGACCGGCATGCCGCCACAGGCGCTCGAACTTGAGCTCACCGAGAGTGCCGTGATGGTGAACACCCGCAACGCGATGAATGTCATCACCCAGTTGCGCCGCGCGGGAATCCGGATCTCCGTGGATGATTTCGGGACCGGGTACTCGTCGCTCGCCTACCTGCGCGATCTTCCGGTGCACGATCTCAAGATCGACAAATCGTTCGTGCTGAACGTGGCGCGTCGCCCCAGGGATTTCTCGATCGTGCGGTCCATCATTGATCTCGCGCACAATCTCGATCTCAGGGTGGTTGCCGAGGGCATCGAGTCGGACGAGGTCTGCAGCCTACTTCGTGACCTCGGCTGTGACGAGGGACAGGGCTTCTTTCTCGGGTATCCCGTCCCACCTGCGGATCTTGCGGCATAGGGCCTGCCCGGTGAGCGTCTTCGGGTGATCTACTGGATCTCGGTCGGTCGAGGCCGTCGAGTCTGGTTCATGCGCTTGGTTTTCTCGGAGAAGGTGCCATCCAGGGGGCTGTGCTGCACCATGAGCAGAGCCTCACCAGATTCTGGAGGTTGGCCGTGACCGGGAGAACCAGGTTGTCTGGGGCCTCCGAGCGCGCGAAAAGCCCCATGATCGTGCACTCGTCGGCCGCCGGTACGCTGCGGGGATGCGTCGCGTTGGCGGTGTCGGCGCTTCTGACGGCCCTCGTTCTTCTCCTCGGTTGCGGTTCAGCTCGTTACCAGTATGTGACCAACAAGGACGTCGGAACCTTTCTCAAGATCCCGAGTTCGTGGCAGCATCAGCCGATGCCCGGACCGGCCTTCGTCGGTATCGACGCCCGCAACATCAGTCCGGAGGCCGCTCGGACGCTGGCCAGTCGTGAGTGGGTCGTGGGGATTGATGCCGCGTCGAGATTCGACGACAAGAACCTCCTGCTTCCGGACGCGGCGCAACCCAAGGGATTCGTGCAGGTCCGCCAGCTTCTGCCGGAGGAGGCGGCCACGTTGTCCACCAATGACCTGCGCAACCAGCTTGTCTCCATCGACCAGGAGATCCAGGCGCAGGAGGTGGCGGTTCGCCAGGACCCGCAGCGGGCCCGGCTTGCCCCGGAGTTCCTCCTGCTGGTGGACGATCCCGTCCACCAGGGCGGGGGCGTCCACGGCGTCCATCTGGTGTACCAGCTCCACCTGGGCACGGGTCTGGTGACCGTCGACCAGACAAGCCTGCTGGACCGTGATCAGACCAGGCTCTACCAGCTTGTGTTCGCCTGTTCGTCCTGGTGCTACGACCGGCATCGCGCCGAGATCCAGAAGGTTCAGACATCGTTCACGATCAAGCCGATCACCTGAGGTAAGGATCATGAATCAGGCCCAGCCGGCGCAGCCATCCCCGCCGGTGCGCAAACCGCTGGCGCGCTGGGACAGGGTGAAGTTTCTGGTCCTGCTCGGTGCACTGTTCGTGTTCGTGGTAGCCGCTGCCATGGCGGATAACCCGATCATGAGCTGGACCGACGCCGTGCGTGAGCAGGCGGCGGCGAGCTGGTGGCTGTTGGCGCTGATCGGGATCGAGATGGTTCGCCAGGTCCATATGTTGATCGGCGAGCGGTCGGCGCACTACCACGTCTTCTGGACCGACAGGGTCTTCGGCCGGCTCGAGCGCGGCCTGCTCCAGCTCGACGACTGGAACCGCTACCGCATCAGCCGCGCGCTGACGTGGACGGCAGTCGTCGCGATCTTCGCGTTCGGTTACGCCCGGATCAAGCACGACTCCGTCTTTCACGCGATCATCGGGCTCCCCGGCGACAGCTGGCACGCAGCCCCGTTCGCGGTGCAGGTTCTATTGATCATGTTTATTACGATCGGGCAGTTCGCGCTGCTGTTCTGGTTCCTGTCCCGCGGCGGCGTGGAGGTGTACTTCCCCGAGGACATCAAGACCCGGTTCACCGACGTCTGGGGCCAGGATCACGTCCTGTCCAGGGTCAGGGAGACGGTCTTCTATCTGGAGAAGCCGCACGAGATCGAAAATCGGGGCGGCTACGTACCCGGCGGCATCCTGCTGTGGGGTCCACCCGGTACCGGCAAGACCCTGATCGCGGAGGCGGTCGCCGGTGAGACCGGGAAGCCCTATGTCTTCGTCGACCCGGGCGCGTTTCGGGCCATGTTCTTCGGCGTCGGCGTGATGAAGGTCAAGGCTCTGTTCCGCAAGCTGCGCACGCTCTCCCTGCGGTACGGCGGCGTGATCGTTTTCTTTGACGAGGCCGACACCCTGGGTAACCGTGGTCAGCCCGCCGGCAACCGGATCGGTCTGATCGACCCTGGTGACCCCTGTAACGGGATGACGTATGCGAGCACCTCGGCACGCCGCGCACTGGCGCAGGCACGTTTCGTGGTTCCCGGCGGTGGTGGTGGCCCGTCCAGCATCGACGGAACGCTGCAGGCACTGCTCGCCGAGATATCGGGTCTGAAGAAGCCGCGTGGCTTCTTCAACCGGGTCGTGCGGCGTGCCCTGGGCATGCGCCCGAAGTCGCCGCCGAAGTACCGGATCATGGTCATGATGGCGACGAACATGCCGCAGTCGCTGGACGAGGCGCTGCTGCGTCCCGGTCGGATCGACCGCATCTACAAGGTGGGCTACCCGAGCAGGCAGGGCCGGGTACGGACCTTCAACGGCTACCTGGACAGGGTCCGCCACGAGGTGAGCGCCGATCAGGTCGAACGGCTCGCCGTGATGAGCCCGTACGCCACCGGGGCGAGCATCAAGGACATGGTCAACGAGGCGCTCATCCAGGCGATCAAGGCTGGTCGTGAGGTGGTCACCTGGCCGGATCTGCTGCGCGCCAAGTCAATCAAGGAACACGGCCTGCCCGACGACCACGAGTACGTGGAGCGGGAGCGCCACAGCATCGCCCTGCACGAGGCGTGCCATGCGGTGGTCATGTACCGACTGCAGAAGCACATGGTCATCGACATGGCGAGCATCGAGCGCCGTGGGGACACCGGCGGGTTCGTGGCCCCGGTGCCGTTGGAGGACAGGTTCGTCGACTGGCGGTCCGAGGTCGAGATCGATGTGATGACCTTCCTGGCCTCCATCGTGGGCGAACGGATGTTCTTCGACGGTGACCACACCCAGGGCGTGGGCGCAGACCTGCACGCCGCCACCGAGCTGGTTGCCCGCAGCATCGGCCGACACGCGATGGGCAGCACCCTGACGTCCCGGCCGGCGCTGGCCGCTGCTCTTGACGCCAGTCCGGCGTACCCCGGCGGCGGCCCGGGGTACCTCGGTGGCGGGTTCGTCGACGAGGTCGAGGCCAAGCTCCAGGAGCTTTATCAGCGGACCGAGGTCATCCTGTCGGACAACCGCCGGGAGGTTCTCGCGGTGACCCACGCACTGGAGACGAACAAGACCATCACCGGCGAGGACGTCGAAGCAATCATGGAGGGCACGCTCGGCCCCACCCTGGACGGCCGCCGCTACCATGAGCCCGACTTCCTCGACCTGGCGGAGGATTACCACCTCAGTGCCGTCCAGGCGCACCGGGGTCACCCCGGCGAGCAGCTGCGGCTACCCGATCTCGGCAGGGCGGCGTCCTCGGCGGGGCCGGGCTGACCGGACTGACCGGGCTGACCGGACTGACCGGCGGGACCGAGTAGCTGGCGCGCGCCGTACCCGGCCGCGAGGAGGGCGGCCAGCCCGCCGGTCGCCAGGCCCGCCCGGGCACCGAGCTCTTCGCTGATCCATCCGATGGTGGGACCCCCGACAGGGGTGCTGCCCAGGAAGGCCACGGCCCACAAGGCCATGATCCGGCCACGCATGTGGGGCGCGGAGGCGAGTTGCAAGGTGGCGTTCCCGATGGACAGGAACGCCACGCTGCCGGCTCCCACCAGCATCATGGCCACGGCGGCGAGATGGACATCCGGCGCGACCGAGGCCGCCAGGATGACGATGCCGAAACCGGCGGCAGCGCCGACCAGGGCGCGTGGCGTCGCCCGGCCTCGTCTGGCGACGATCAGGCCGCCCGCCACCGCGCCGACGCCCATCGCCGCGGTGAGCAGCCCGTAGGTGCCGGCGCCGCCGTGGAACACCTCGCGGCCCAACAGCGGAAGCACGACGGCGAACTCGTAGGCGAGGGTGCCGATGACCGCCATCATGACCAGCGGAACCCGCAGCGCCGGGGTTCGTAACGCGTATGCCAGGCCCTCGCGGATCTGGCCGCGGGCCCGGGGAAGCGGGTCGCGCCGGCGAAGCGCACGCGGGTCGATCCGGATCAGAGCGACGATGGCGGCCAGGTAGGACGCGGCGTTGACCATGAAACAGACGCCGGTGCCGGCGACGGCGATGAGCACGCCGGCGATCCCCGGCCCCACCGCCCTGGCCGCGTTCACCGCCACCGACTGAAGGGATACGGCGTTGGCCACCACGTCCGGGCCGACCATCTCGTGGACGAAACTCTGCCGGGTCGGGTTGTCCACCGCGTTCACGGTGCCGAGGCCGGCCGCGATGAGTGCCACCATCCACAACTGGACGACACCGGTGATGTCGGCAACAGCGAGGCTGGCGGCCAACAGCCCGGACGCGACCTGGGTATAGATCAACAGACGCCGCTTGTCGGCCCGGTCGGCCAGCAGCCCGCCGTAGGCGCCGAACAGCAGGACCGGCAGGAACTGCGCGGCCGTGACGAGCCCGAGCACCGTCCCGGACGCCCCGAGCGAAAGCGCCAGCCAACCCTGCGCGACCATCTGCATCCAGGTCCCGACCAGCGACACGACCTGTCCGCTCAGGTAGCGGCGGTAGTTCGGCACGGACAGCGCGAGCAGTGCGCCGCCTCGCCGCGGTTCTGGCCGCGGTTCTGGCCGTGGTCGTGGTCCTGGTCGGGGCGGGTTGACGGTCGTGGCGTCGGGCAGCGCGGTCATCGTTCCTTCCGGTCGTCACGAGTGAGGGCTTCACCTGGGACAACCGTTGTGCCTGTTTAGTTATTTCACCTCAGCTAACTATCTCGTCGGGTGAGCCGGTGGTCTCCGCGCCGTCGTCCCGGCTGGCAGGTCTGGACGACGGCGCGCGATCGATCTGGGGGATGTTCCCTACAGGGGGATGTTGCCGTGGGCGCCACGGCCGGCCGGGGCCCCGGCGAGGGTTTCGGCGAGGACCGAGCGGGTGGCGGCGGGCTCCACCACGGCGTCCACCACTCCCAGCTCCACGGCCCGGTCGATCCCGCCGACCGCGCGTGCGTGCTCAGCGGTGAGCTCGGCAAGCACGGTCGGACGACGCTGAACCGGAACCTCCGCCAATGTGCGCCGGTGCAGGATTCCCACGGCGGCCTCGGCGCCCATGACCGCGACCTCGGCGGTAGGCCATGCGTACACGGCGCTCGCGCCCAGACAGCGGGCGTTCATCGCGATGTAGGCGCCGCCGTAGGCCTTTCGGGTGACCACGGTGACGCGGGGCACGGTGCATTCGGAGAACGCATAGAGCAGCTTCGCGCCGCGCCGGACCACGCCTTCCCATTCCTGGCCGACACCCGGCAGGTACCCCGGAACATCGACGAGGACGATCAGCGGCACTCCGAACGAGTCGCACATGCGCACGAAACGTGACGCTTTTTCGGCGGACGTCGCGTCGAGGCAGCCGCCGCGACGCAGCGGGTTGTTGGCGACCACGCCGACCGTACGGCCGCCGAGGCGACCGAGCGCGGTGACGATGTTCGGTGCCCACTTGGGATGGAGCTCAAGCACGTCGTCGTCGAGGACGCCGGCCACCAGCGGGTGTACGTCGTAGGCGCGACGGGCCGACTCCGGCAGGAGGCTGCCGAGGTCACGATCCTGAACTGGCCCGATTTCGCCCTGGTCGCAAAGCAGCGCGCACAGCCGCCGGGTGTGGTCGACGGCAGCCTCGTCAGAGTCGCAACTGATCGCTACCACTCCACTGCGGCGTGCGTGCACATCGGGTCCACCCAGACTGTCGGCGGTGCAGTCCTCGCCGGTCACCGTGCGGACGACGTCCGGACCGGTAACAAAGATCTTGGCATCCGGGCCCATGATGACGATGTCGGTCAGCGCCGGGCCGTATGCCGCGCCACCTGCGGCGGCACCCAGCACCAGGGACAGCTGCGGAATCCGTCCGGATGCCCGGACGGTGGCCGCGAAGACGCGTCCGACACCGTCGAGGGAGGCAACGCCCTCCCGGAGCCGAGCACCGCCGGAATGCCAGATTCCCACCACCGGGATGTCAAGGCGCACTGCGGCCTCAATGGCGTGGACGATCCGAGCGCAGCCGTCACGGCCCATCGCCCCGCCCTGAATGGTTGCGTCCGTAGCAAATGCGACGACCGGATTATCGTCGACGGTGCCCTTTCCAGCCAGCACCCCGGAGCTGTCCGCCGCGGCGAAGGGTTCAAATGAATCAGGATCGAAGAACTGGGTCAGTCGAGTCGACGGGGCACGCGGGTCAATGCGTTCGAGCGTGGAGAGACTCACCTGTTGTCTCCTTGAGATCATAGGTTCTCCGGCGACGCGAAGGAGACGACTCCCCTGTTCGTGGTCGGAGGCTCGTCGGATCTCCGTGCGGACCTCATATCGCCTGGCTTTGAGGTCCGCATGGGCGAATGT